>NZ_JBHXFJ010000028.1:82723-92974 GCF_042722465.1 Streptomyces sp. NPDC127098 | reverse complement strand
GCCGCGCCGGCGGCCCCGCAGGCCGCCGCGCCCGCCGCGCCCGCGGCCGTGCCGGTTGCGCCTGCGAAGCCCGCCGAGGCCCCGAAGCCCCCGAAGCCCGCCGCGGCCAAGCCGGCGGCGGCCCCGAAGGAGGTCGAGCCGGCCGCCGGGCCCGAGTTCGTCACGCTCCGCGGTCCCGCCGCGGCCGTGGCGAAGAACATGAACGCCTCCCGTGACCTGCCGACGGCCACCTCGGTCCGCGCGGTCCCGGTGAAGCTGTTGTTCGACAACCGGATCGTCATCAACAACCACCTGAAGCGCGCCCGCGGCGGCAAGGTCTCCTTCACGCACCTCATCGGCTACGCGATGGTGCAGGCGCTGAAGGCCATGCCGTCCATCAACTACTCGTACACCGAGAAGGACGGCAAGCCGACGCTGGTCAAGCCCGAGCACGTCAACCTGGGCCTGGCCATCGACCTGGTGAACAAGAGCGGCGACCGGCAGCTGGTCGTGGCCGGCATCAAGAAGGCCGAGACGCTCACCTTCTTCGAGTTCTGGCAGGCCTACGAGGACATCGTCCGCCGGGCGCGCACCGGCAAGTTGACGATGGAGGACTTCTCCGGCGTCACCGCCTCGCTCACCAACCCCGGCGGCATCGGCACGGTCCACTCGGTGCCGCGCCTGATGCCGGGTCAGGGCGTGATCCTCGGCGTCGGCGCGATGGAGTACCCGGCCGAGTTCCAGGGCACCTCGCAGGAGACGCTCAACCGCCTGGGCATCTCCAAGGTGATGACGCTCACCAGCACCTACGACCACCGGGTCATCCAGGGTGCGGCCTCCGGCGAGTTCCTGCGCCAGATCAGCCAACTGCTGCTCGGCGAGCACGGGTTCTACGACGACATCTTCGAGGCGCTGCGGATCCCCTACGAGCCGATCCGCTGGCATGTCGACATCGACGTCAACCACGACGACGAGGTCACCAAGGCCGCCCGGGTGTTCGACCTGATCCACGCGTACCGGGTGCGCGGCCACCTGATGGCCGACACCGACCCGCTGGAGTACAAGCAGCGCAAGCACCCCGACCTGGACATCACCGAGCACGGGCTCACCCTGTGGGACCTGGAGCGCGAGTTCGCGGTCGGCGGCTTCGCCGGCAAGTCCATGCTGAAGCTGCGCGACATCCTCGGCGTGCTGCGCGACTCGTACTGCCGCACCACCGGCATCGAGTACATGCACATCCAGGATCCCAAGGAGCGCAAGTGGATCCAGGACCGGGTGGAGCGCCCGCACACCGCGCCTGAGCGTGAGGAGCAGCTGCGCATCCTGCGCCGGCTCAACGCGTCGGAGGCGTTCGAGACCTTCCTGCAGACCAAGTACGTCGGCCAGAAGCGGTTCTCGCTCGAGGGCGGCGAGACGGTCATCCCGCTGCTCGACTCGGTGCTCGACGAGGCCGCGGCGGACAAGCTGGACGAGGTCGTCATCGGCATGGCGCACCGTGGCCGGCTCAATGTGCTGGCCAACGTCGTGGGCAAGTCCTACGCGCAGATCTTCCGGGAGTTCGAGGGCAACCTCGACCCGAAGTCCATGCACGGCTCGGGCGACGTCAAGTACCACCTGGGCACCGAGGGCACCTTCACCGGCCTGTCGGGCGAGCAGATCAAGGTCTCGCTGACGGCCAACCCCTCGCACCTGGAGGCCGTCGACCCGATCGTCGAGGGCGTGGCGCGGGCCAAGCAGGACGTGATCGGGCGCGGCGGCAAGGACTTCACGGTGCTGCCGATCCTGATCCACGGCGACGCGGCGTTCGCCGGCCAGGGCGTGGTCGCCGAGACGCTGAACATGTCGCAGCTGCGCGGCTACCGCACCGGCGGCACCGTGCACGTCATCATCAACAACCAGGTGGGCTACACCGCGACGGCCGCCGCCGCCCGGTCCTCCACCTACTGCACGGACGTGGCGCGGATGATCGAGGCGCCGATCTTCCACGTCAACGGCGACGACCCGGAGGCGGTGTGCCGGGTGGCCCGGCTCGCCTTCGAGTACCGGCAGGCGTTCAACAAGGACGTCGTCATCGACCTGGTCTGCTACCGGCGTCGCGGGCACAACGAGACGGACAACCCGTCGTTCACCCAGCCGCTGATGTACGACCTGATCGACAAGAAGCGCTCCGTGCGCAAGCTCTACACCGAGTCGCTGATCGGCCGCGGCGACATCACGCTCGAGGAGGCCGAGCAGGCGCTCCAGGACTTCCAGGACCAGCTGGAGAAGGTCTTCAAGGAGGTCAGGGAGGCCACGGTCACCCCGGCCCCGGCCGAGGTGCCGGCGCCCAAGCCGGAGTTCCCGGTGGCGGTGGCGACCGGCGTCAGCGCCGAGGTCGTCAAGCGGATCGCCGAGTCCCAGGTCAACATCCCCGAGCACATCACCGTGCACCCCCGGCTGCTGCCGCAGCTCCAGCGGCGCGCGGCGATGGTCGAGGAGGGGACGATCGACTGGGCGATGGGCGAACTGCTGGCCATCGGCTCGCTGCTGATGGAGGGCACCCCGGTCCGCATGGCGGGCCAGGACACCAGGCGCGGCACCTTCGGCCAGCGGCACGCGGTGCTGATCGACCGGAAGACCGGCGAGGACTACACCCCGCTGCTCTACCTGTCCGAGGACCAGGCCAGGTTCAACATCTACGACTCGCTGCTCAGCGAGTACGCCGCGATGGGCTTCGAGTACGGCTACTCGCTGGCCAGGCCCGAGGCGCTGGTGATGTGGGAGGCGCAGTTCGGCGACTTCGCCAACGGCGCGGCCACCGTGATCGACGAGTTCATCTCGTCGGCCGAGCAGAAGTGGGGCCAGACCTCGGGCGTCACGCTGCTGCTGCCGCACGGCTACGAGGGCCAGGGCCCGGACCACTCCTCGGCCCGCATCGAGCGCTTCCTGCAGCTGTGCGCGCAGAACAACATGACGGTGGCGCTGCCGACCACCCCGGCGAACTACTTCCACCTGCTGCGGTGGCAGGTGCACAACCCGCACCACAAGCCGCTGGTGGTCTTCACGCCGAAGTGGATGCTGCGCCTGAAGGCCGCGACCTCCACGGCCGAGGAGTTCACGAGCGGCGGCTTCCGGCCGGTCATCGGGGACACCACGGTGGACCCGGCCGGCGTGCGGCGCGTGGTGCTCTGCACCGGCAAGGTGTACTACGAACTGGCGGCCGAGCGCGAGAAGCTGGGGCGCAAGGACGTGGCGCTGGTCCGTCTCGAGCGGCTCCACCCGCTGCCGGCCGAGGAGGTGCAGGCGGAGCTCGCCAGGTACATGGCCGCGGACTCGGTGGTGTGGACCCAGGAGGAGCCGGCCAACCAGGGCGCCTGGCCGTTCATCGCGCTCAACCTGGTGGAGAACGTCGAGGCGGCCGGCAAGCTGCGGCGGGTGTCGCGTCCCGCGTCGTCCTCGCCGGCGGTCGGTTCCGCCAAGCGGCACCAGGCCGAGCAGCAGGCGCTGCTCGACGAGGTGTTCGCGCTCTGAGCGAGCCTTCAACGGGTCCGGCCCGTCGCCCGACGTGGGCGGCGGGCCGGACCCGTGTCCGTCCCCGTCCCGACAACGGAAAGGAGCAGCGTTGTACTTCACCGACCGAGGCATCGAGGAACTGGCGCGGCGGCGCGGCGAGGACGAGGTCACCCTGGCCTGGCTCGCCGACCAGTTGCGGCTCTTCGTCGACCTGAACCCTGACTTCGAGGTGCCGGTCGAGCGACTGGCGACCTGGCTGGCGCGCCTGGACGACGAGGACGACGACGACTGACCTTGACTTTCCAGGTACGCGATATATCGTGTCTCCAGGACGCGATATAACGCGGGAGGGTTCATGCCGCGCACATCCGAGTGGTCCATCAGCGAGGACCGCACGCTGACCTTCGACGGGGAGCCCGTCGAGGAGCTCCAGGTGCGGGTCGTCAGCGGCCTGGTCAACGTGGTGGGCACCACCGAGTCCACCACCCGGGTCGAGATCACCGAGGTCAAGGGGCCGCCGCTGGTCGTCCGCCGGGACGGGGGCACGCTCTCGGTCGCCTACGACGACCTGCCGTGGCAGGGCTTCCTCAAGTGGCTGGACCGCAAGGGCTGGCGGCGCAGCGCGGTGGTGTCGGTCTCGGTGCCCGCCGACGCCCGGCTGACGGTGGGCCTGGTGGGCGCCTCGGCCGTGGTGAGCCGGATCGCGGGCCGCACGGACGTGCGGGGCGTCAGCGGGGACACCACGCTGGTCGACCTGTCGGGCAGGGTGCAGGCCGAGACGGTCTCGGGCAATCTGGAGGCGCAGGGGCTGACCGGCCGGCTGCGGTTCAACTCGGTCTCGGGGAACCTGACGGTGATCGACCACCGCTCCCCCCAGCTCGCCGCCGACTCGGTGAGCGGGGACATGGTGGTGGACCTGGCGCCGTCGGCGCTGCCGCCGGAGCTGCGGCTCAACACGGTCTCCGGCGAGGTCGCGGTCCGGCTGCCGGAGGGCGTGAGCGCCGAGGTGTCGGCGAGCACCGCGAGCGGCCCCGTCTCCTCGGCCTTCGCCGAGCTGTCGGCGGTCGGCGGCTGGGGCGCCAGGCAGCTGTCCGGCACGCTGGGCGCGGGGGCAGGCAGCGTGCGGTGCAGCAGCGTCTCGGGCGCCCTGGCCCTGCTGCGCCGACCGCCGGCCGCGTACGACACGCCCGCCACCTCGCTGCGTAAGGACGCCTGACATGCCTCCCGTCTTCGGCCACGGCCGTCTCCGCCTCTACCTGCTGAAGCTGCTCGGGGAGGCGCCCCGCCACGGGTACGAGGTGATCAGGCTGCTGGAGGAGCGCTTCCAGGGGCTCTACGCGCCGTCCGCCGGCACGGTCTACCCGCGTCTCGCGAAGCTGGAGGCGGAGGGCCTGGTCACCCACTCGGAAGAGGGCGGCCGCAAGGTGTACTCGCTCACCCGGGAGGGCGAGCGGGAGCTGGCGGCGCGCGACACCGAACTGACGGACCTGGAGCGGGAGATCAGGGAGTCGCTGGCGGCGCTCGCGGCCGACATCAGGGAGGACGTCAGCGGCTCGGCGCACGACCTGCGGCAGGAGGTCAGGGAGGCCGCCGCGGCGGCGCGCGGCGGCCGGCCGCCGGGCGGCGCCGGCGGGCAGCGGCACGGCGCGCACGAGCGGGCCGCCTGGAAGGCGGAGGCCAAGCGGGCAAGGGAGGAGGCCCGTCGGGCGCGCGACGAGGCGCGGACGGCCGGCGCCCGGGCCGGCGAGGAGGCGAGGGCCCAGTTCGAGCAGGCCGCGCGGCGCATCCAGGAGCGGGTGCAGACCAGGGCCGCCAGCGGCGACTGGTCGGGCGCGGTGCGCGAGGGGCTCGACGGCCTCAACCACGAGATGGGGGGATGGAGCCGGTTCGTCGGCCCGAGCACCCCGTGGGCCTGGGGCCATCCGGTGCGGGACGACGAGCCGGGCGGCGAGCCGGACGAGCCGGTGGCCGACCCGGAGCGCGAGCTGATCCGGCTCCTCGACCGCTTCCGGGACGACGTGCGGGACGCGGCGAGGGACCACGGCGTCTCGCAGGACCAGCTGCGCCACGCCCGCCGCCACCTGTCGGCGAGCGCCGCCCACCTGGTCGCGCTGCTGCGGCTGCCCGAGGACGGGTCCTAGGTCCGGTCACGGGCAGGGGTGGTTCCCTTCGCCCCACGTGGTCCTGACGTCCTCCGCGGTGACGGCCCCGCAGACCAGCTCGGCGCGCGGCGGCTGCGCGGCGGCGACGTGCAGGATGATCACCAGCTTGTCCTCGGTGGTTCGTCCGCCGCCGTCGGCCCCGGCGGGGTCGAGCCGGCCGGTGGCGCCGTCGAAGCCGTCCGGGCCGAGGCCCTGGTAGAGCACGCCCTGCACGAGGTCGCGGTCGAGGCGGCCGTTGGCCCGGCCGGTGCTCTCCCACGCCTGGTCCACGGCGGTCGCGAAGTAGCGCATGGCGTCCCAGGCCAGCGCGGGTCGCGGGTCGAGCGCGATGGCCCGGGCCACGTCGGCCGCGTCCGTCCCGCCGTAGGCCCGCTCGTAGGCGTCGGCGAAGGCCTGCCCCTCCTGACTCTCCCGCAGCATCGGCCCGCCGCCGTCCAGCACGTAGTACAGGGAGAGCTCGGGGAAGACGCGCCAGGGCTCGTCCTCGGTGATCCGCACGTTGGAGATCTCGTCGCCGCCGAGCACGCTCACCCGCGGGCAGTCCTCCGACCGCACCCTCAGCTCCTGGAGGAAGAGCGGGAGTTCGCTGCCCCGCGCCGCCCAGACCAGGGCGGTGGCGGGCTCCTCGGCCAGCCGCCCGCACACCTCGGCCGCCAGCCGCGCCAGGGTGGGCGCCGGCTCGCCGGTCAGCGTCCCCTCGTCGCGCGGCAGGTCGTTCGACGGCGTGTAGAGCAGCGTGTCCAGCGGCCCCGGGTAGCTCTCCTGGAAGGAGCCGGCCAGGCCGCTGCTGTAGGCGTCGCGGGCGTCGGCCACCAGCACCGCCCGCTCGGCCGGCCGCCGCCGGCCGTCCGCGTCGGCGATCATCGGGGCGTCGGTGGCGAACGCGGCCATGGCGGCCGCGGCCCTGCTGTTGGTGGGCGCGTTCTGGTAGTAGTGCGTGCCGTGGTCGAGCAGTTCGTCCGCGGTGCCGGCCATGCCGACCACCGGAAGCCCGGCCCGGCTCAGCACCTCGAGCGCCTGGTAGACGGTGTCCCGGCTCTGCGCCATCCCCACCACCCCGACGATGGACGGGTCCTCCTCGGCCAGGTCGACGACGTGCCGCGCCACCTGCACCGCGTCACGGAACCGGTCCCCCGCGTCGGCCGCGACCACCCGCAGCGGCACCCGCTCCCGGGTGCCAAGCGCCTGCGCGTTGCCGTGGCCCTGGGCCAGCGCGAGCCCGCGCAGTTGGGCGAGCGTCCCGCCGCGCACCGGATCGTCTGAGCCGGCGCCGCCGCTCAACGGCCCGATGTAGAAGACGGTGCGCGGCATCGGCAGCCCGTCCTCGGGACGCCAGTCGGCGGTGGCGGCGTCGACCGCGGCGTTCTGCTCCTCGATGCGCCCCAGCACCTCGCGGATGTCGGGGTCGGGGACGACCGGGCTGCCGAGCGTCGGCCCCTGCGGCCCCACACACGTGCCGTCCGAGCCCCGGAAGGTGCCGCCGGAGCACCCGTCGTCCCCGGGCAGCGGGACGAACGGCAGCAGGCCGGCGAGCAGCGCCACCGCCGTGAGTTCGGCGGCGAGTTCGGCGCGCGGCCCCAGGCGGTGCGGCCTGACCCGAAGGCGCCGCCGACGCCGCAGCTGGTAGGCGGCCCTGGGGTCGTCGGGGGCCTGCTCCTCGGGCACGGTGACCACGAGCCCGGTCACCGAGGCCACCAGGCGGGGGTCGGTCAGGCCGTCGACGAGCCAGTCGGCGGCGGCGTCGAAGCCGGTCTTCTCCTCGTCGGGGATCAGGCTGGCGAGCCCGTTCACCCCGGCCGCCACCACCAGCAGCGAGGTGGCGCCCCGGTCCTTGGCCTCGTTGCGCAGCTCCCTGATGAACCGCTGCACCCGCGAGTGCTCGTCGCCCGCGCGGTCGAAGAGCAGCACGTAGCGGTGGGCGCGGCGGCGGCGCCAGGGCCGCGGGAAGCCGCCGCGCACCGCCCGCTCCAGGTCGGTCATCATGGCCTGCACCAGCACCCGGTCCAGGTCCTCGAGGCCCTCGGCACTGGAGGCGGCCGGCACCAGGTCGCGCAGGTGGTCGAAGAGGGAGGCGGGGCCGCGCTGCCGGTCCGCCCAGGCGGTGAACCAGGCGAGCCGGCGCTTGGCGCGGGCCGTGAACAGCAGCCGGGGCAGGCCCTGGAAGGCCCAGCCGACCAGGAAGTTCCACACGGCGGCGGTGATGCCGCCGTCGCCCCTGATGCCGTCGCCGCGCTCCTCGCCCGCCACGTTCCACAGGGCCTGGGCGAGGGTGGACTCCTCGCGGTGCCTGGCGTAGAGGTGGTCGCGCATGCCCCGCCAGTGCCCCGACCTGATCGGCTCCGGTGCCGCGGCGACCGTCCTGAGCAGCCAGAGCCCGGGCAGCCTGAGCCGGCCGCCGTCGCAGGCGCGGGTGGTGCGCCGCAGCTGCTCGCTGATCTCGTCGAACAGGTCGGGCGCCTCCGGGCCGCTCTCCACACCCGAGACGTAGGCGTGCGGGGTGAGCGGGCCGTGCTCGCCGTTGAGCCAGCGCCGCAGTCCCGTGGCGACGCGCCCGTCGACCGGGCCGGTGAGCAGCAGCACCGGCAGCCAGGTGCGCCGCCGCCGGGGCTGCTTGATCAACTGTTCGAGGGCATCGACGAACTCGCCCATCCCCCGGTACGCGGGTAACTCGCCCGCGTCTCCCCCCTGGTCGGTCATGGTCGCCTCCCCCAGCGCCATCCTCGTCCCCGTCCTGGTGGACGACGCCGGGGGCACCCGGAACGGTTCCGTCACATGGTGAGCACGATCTTCCCGAACTGTTCGCCGGCCGCCATCCGGGCGAAGCCCTCGCGCGCCCGGTCGAGCGGCAGCACCGTGTCGATCACCGGCCGGATGCCCTTGGCCGCGCAGAACGAGGCCAGCGAGGCCAGCTCCTCCCGGCTGCCCATGGTGGAGCCGACGACCTTGAGCTCCAGGAAGAAGATGCGGTTCAGCTCTGCGGAGGGCGGCGCCTGCCCCGAGGTGGCCCCGGAGATCACCAGGGTGCCGCCGGGCCGCAGCGACTTGACGGAGTGTGACCAGGTGGCGGCGCCGACCGTCTCCAGCACCGCGTCGACCCGCCTCGGCAGCCGCGCCCCCGACTCGAACGCGGCCTCGGCGCCGAGCGCCACGGCCCGCTCGCGCTTGGCCGCGTCCCTGCTGGTGACCAGCATCCGCAGGCCCGCGGCGGCACCGAGCACGACGGCGGCGGTGGCCACCCCGCCGCCGGCGCCCTGCACCAGCACGCTGTCGCCCGGGCGCACCCCGGCGTTGGTGAACAGCATCCGGTAGGCGGTGAGCCAGGCGGTGGGCAGGCAGGCCGCCTCCTCGAAGGACAGCTCCTTCGGCTTGGGCAGCACGTTCCACCGGGGCACGGCCACCCGCTCGGCGAGCGTGCCCTGGTACTTCTCGCTCAGCAGCGTGCGGCGCTCGGTCGGGCCGACCCCGTGTCCGGTGGCCCCGATGACCGAGTACACGAGGACCTCGTTGCCGTCCTCGTCGACGCCGGCCGCGTCGCAGCCGAGCGTCATCGGCAGCGCCTCGGCGGCGAGCCCGACGCCGCGCAGGGACCACAGGTCGTGGTGGTTGAGGGAGGCGGCGCGGACGTCGACGACGGCCCAGTCGGTCCTGGCCTCGGGCTCGGGACGGTCGCCGAGCTCCAGTGCGTTCAGCGGCTGGTCGCGGTCGAAGCGCGCGGCATAGGCGGCAAACATGGCCCTCACGCTAGTACCGTCCCGCCGCTCCGTTCCAGAACCGGCGCTGGAGTGGGACGATGGAGAGTTCACGGCGCGGAGTTCACGGGGAGATGTCATGGGCACGGTTTTTCTGCGGCGTCTCAGCCGGTGGCAGGCGGAGTCGGAGCGCGCGGGCATCGGCGACCTCTACCTGGCGGCCCGCCAGGAAGCGCCGGGCGTCTTCCCGCTGGAGCGCGAGGAGTTCGTCCGCCGGCTGGTCGACGAGGACACCGGCGAGCCGGAGTTCGACATGATGGTCGCCGGCGACCCGGCGCTCGTCGGCTGCGTCTACGGCTTCCGCGTCGACCGGGACGGCGACTGGTGGCGCGCGTTCACCGACGTGCCGCTGACGATCGACGAACTCACCACCTCCCGCCAGGTGTTCGTCATTGCCGCGCTCCTGGTCGCGCCGCACCGCAGGCGCCAGGGGGTGGCGACCAGGCTCCAGCGGGAACTGCTCGCCCGCCACCGGGCGGGCCTCCACCTCACCCTCCTCGACCCCGGCAACGCACCGGCCCGCACCGCCTTCCAGTCCTGGGGCTGGACCAAGGCCGGCCAACTCACCCCGACCGACGGCACGCCCCCACGGGAGGCGTGGATCGCCACGTAACGGGCGTGGCCGCGTAACGGGCGTGGCCGCCCTACCCGACCCGGCCACGGCGCCGGACCACCGCCGGCACACGGTCCCACCCCGCGCTGCGCGCGGCCCCACCGGGCCGGAACACCACCGGGGCCATGCCCCGCACCGCGCCGCGCTACGCGCGGCCGTGCCACTCGACGCGAAGCGCCAGCGCACCCGGCCCCGCAGGGCACCCGCACGGCCAGGCCGTCCCCCTGCCACGGCATGCCCTCCGGCACGAAGCACC
>NZ_JBHXFJ010000028.1:77503-82623 GCF_042722465.1 Streptomyces sp. NPDC127098 | reverse complement strand
GGCTCCGCCGGGCCGGAACGCACGGGAGCCGGCACCCCGCCCCGCGCCGCGCGCGACCGCGCCCACTCGGCGCGAAGCGCCAGCGCACCCGGCCCCACCGGGCCGGATCGCCACCGGGGCCATGCCCCGCACCGCGCCGCGCTACGCGCGGCCGTGCCACTCGACGCGAAGCGCCAGCGCACCCGGCCCCGCCGGGCACCCGCACGGCCAGGCCGTCCCCCTGCCACGGCATGCCCTCCGGCACGAAGCACCGGCTCCGCCGGGCCGGAACGCACGGGAGCCGGCACCCCGCCCCGCGCCGCGCGCGACCGCGCCCACTCGGCGCGAAGCGCCAGCGCACCCGGCCCAACCGGGCCGGAACACCACCGGGGCCATGCCCCGCACCGCGCCGCGCGCGATGTGCCGCGTGAACGGACGCCACCCTGCCACCCGGCGCGAAGCGCCAAGGCAGGGCGGAGCCGGTCGCCCGCACGGCGCGGAGCGCCGGGGGGGGGCGGCTGTCGCCGGCGCTATGCGCCGGACCGCGGCTAGAGGACCTTGGAGAGGAAGGCCTGCGTCCTCGGGTGGCGGGGGCTGTTCAGCACGTCCCTGGGGTGCCCGGACTCCACGACCACGCCGTCGTCCATGAACACGAGCGAGTCGCCGACCTCGCGGGCGAAGCCCATCTCGTGGGTGACCACGATCATCGTCATGCCGTCCTCGGCGAGCCCCCGCATCACGTCGAGCACCTCGCCGACCAGCTCCGGGTCGAGCGCGGAGGTCGGCTCGTCGAACAGCATCAGCTTGGGGTCCATCGCCAGCGCCCTGGCGATCGCCACCCGCTGCTGCTGCCCGCCGGAGAGCTGAGCCGGGTAGTTGTCCACCCGGTCCGCGAGCCCGACCCTGGCCAGCAGGGCCTCGGCACGCTCCCTGGCCGCCGCCCGCTTCATGCCCTTGACCTGGACCGGCGCCTCCATCACGTTCTCGGCGGCGGTCATGTGCGGGAAGAGGTTGAAGCGCTGGAACACCATGCCGATGTCCCGCCGTTGCTCGGCGACCTCGCGCTCCCGCATCTCGTAGAGCTTGTCGCCCTTCTGCCGGTAGCCCACCAGGTGGCCGTCCACGTAGAGCCGGCCGGCGTCGATCTTCTCCAGGTGGTTGATGCAGCGCAGGAACGTCGACTTGCCGGAGCCGGACGGACCCACCAGGCAGAAGACCTCGCCGGCGCGCACCTCCAGGTCGATGCCGCGCAACACCCGCACGGAACCGAACGACTTGTGGACCCGCTCGGCCCGCACCATCGGATGAGCCGACTCGCTCATATGCTCGTCCCTCCCACCTGGCTCGGGCTGCGGAGCGACGTGAGCTGCGCCCGCATCCGCTGCAACGGGGTCGCGGGCAACGCCCTGTTGGTCCCCTTCGCGTAGTGACGCTCCAGGTAGTACTGGCCGATGCTGAACACCGTGGTCAGCACCAGGTACCAGACGGTGGCCACGAGCAGCAGTTCCATCACCGCCAGGTTGCGGGAGCTGATGGTGGTGGACGCGCGGAACAGCTCGGTGTACTGGATCGCGGAGACCAGCGACGAGGTCTTCAGCATGTTGATGAACTCGTTGCCGGTCGGCGGGATGATCACCCGCATCGCCTGCGGCAGCACGATCCTGCGGGTGGTCTTGGCGCCGCTCATGCCGAGCGCGTGCGCCGCCTCCGTCTGCCCCGGGTCGACGGACAGGATGCCGGCCCTGGCGATCTCGGCCATGTAGGCGGCCTCGTTGAGGGCGAGCCCGAGGAGCGCGGCGAGGAACGGCGTCATCACGTCGTTCATCTCGTTCTTGTACAGCGGCCCGAGGTTCACGGTGTCGAAGACGAACGACAGGTTGTACCAGAGGAACAGCTGCACCAGCACGGGCGTGCCCCGGAAGAACCAGATGTAGCCCCAGGCGACGCTGGAGAGCACCGGGTTCCTCGACAGCCGCATCACCGCGAGCAGGACCCCGAGCGCCACGCCGAGCAGCATGGAGAGCAGGGTGATCCAGAGCGTCTTGCCGGCGCCCTCGATGATCGTGTCGTGATCCAGGTAGTCGCCGACGACGCCCCAGTCGACGTCGGCGCCCGCGAACGCCCACACCAGCAGGCCGAGCATCGCCAGCACGACGGCGGCCCCCACCCAGCGGCCGTAGTGGCGCACCGGGACGGCCTTGATGGGCACCGGCAGGTGCTCCGCCGACTTCTCCGGCTCGGGTGACTCCACGGTCTTGGTCACGGCCGCCGCCTACTGGCCGGCGTTGACGGTCGCCTCTTCGATGGCGCCGGCCTCCGCGTCCCACTCGGCCAGGATCTCGGCGTAGGTGCCGTCGTCGATGATCTGCTGGACGGCCGCCTGCAGCGCGTCGCGCAGCTGGGTGTCCTCCTTGTTGACGGCTATGCCGTAGGGCGCGGCGTCGATCTGCTCGCCGACCACCTCGAACAGCTCGCCGCCGCCCGCCTCGCGCTCGTTGTAGAGGGCCACCGGGAAGTCGGTGATCGCGGCGGCCGCGCGGCCGCTCTGCAGCGCCGTGATGGTCTCGGTGTCGACCTCGTTGATGATCGGCTCGATCGGCTCGTCGCAGCTCTCCTGCTGCGCCTCGATCACGGCCTCGTTGGCGGTGCCCTGCTGGGCGGCGACGGCCAGCCCGCACAGGTCGTCCAGGGACTGGATGCCCTCGGGGTTGCCGCTCGCGACCAGGATGGCGGAGCCGGCCTGGAAGTAGTTGACGAAGTCGGCGCCGCCCTCGGCGTCCTCGCTCACGCCCTGCTGCCGCTCGGCGGTGTCGGTCATCGCCGACATGATCACGTCGTGCCGGCCGTTGTTCATGCCGAGGATCAGGCCGTCGAAGGTGCCGTTCTCGAACTGGAACTCCACGCCGAGCACCTCACCGAGCGCGGCCGCGATGTCCGGGTCGATGCCGGCTATCTCGTCGTTCTCGTCGTAGAACTCGATGGGCGCGTAGGCGATGTCGGAACCGACCTTGATCACGCCGGCCTGCTGGATGTCCTCCGGCAGCAGGTCGAAGAGCGGCGCGTCGGCACCGGCCTCCTGGCTCGCCCCGCCGTCACCGCCGCCGTCGCCGCCACCGCTGCCGGCGTCGTCGGTCTGGTCGCCGCAGGCCGTCAGCAGCAGCGCGCCGGTGGCGACGAGGGCCCCGAGCGCGGCGCGGCGTCGGGGGCGGCGGACGAAGTTGGCGCTCATGGCGTTGGTCCTCCAGGGGTCGCGGAGTATCCGAGGGGGCCGGGCACGCGTCTTCGGGTGTCACGACAGGGCAGGTGCGATGGAGGGCATCCTGCCACTCCGTTCGGCGTAATCGGCCGCCGTGAACGTCAAGATCGGATAACGGACACGTCGTACCGGTTACCGGGAGTGATGAACTGCCGGGCGCCTCGCCCATCTTGCGCCGCCCCGCGCGCCGGTGAGAGATGCGTCACGCCCCCGTGGCGACGGTCGCGGGCGGGTAACCCCTGAGTGGGCCGGTGGCCGTGCGTTTCGCCCGACGCGCCGCCACGGCCCGGTGTCAAGAGGAGCACTCGTCAAACGGCCGCGCCCAGCCTGGTCGCGGATCACGCTCGTGCCACGCGTGCTTGATCAGGTAGAACCGATCGATACACCCCTCACCCGGGGACCTGGACGCGTGTGCGGCGCGTCCGGCGTCCGCTGCCCACCCTCGCGGACGTGGTGCCCGCCCGTTCCCCGACCGGGGAGCGGCCACCCTCGATTCAGCGACGCAGTAAAGGGGTTACCCAGTGGCTTCGGAGACCGTCAATCCCAGCGACGGCAAGCTCACCGACACTCGACTCGACAGCGGGCTCGATACCGAGCTCGATCCGGCGTTCGCGCTCCATCGCGGCGGCAAGATGGCCGTCACGGCGACGGTGCCGGTGCGCGACCGCGACGACCTGTCGCTCGCCTACACACCGGGCGTGGCCCGGGTGTGCGCGGCGATCGCGGAGCGTCCCGAGCTGGTCCACGAGTACACCTGGAAGTCGAAGGTCGTCGCCGTCGTCACGGACGGCAGCGCGGTGCTCGGCCTCGGCGACATCGGGCCCGAGGCCTCGCTGCCCGTGATGGAGGGCAAGGCCATCCTCTTCAAGCAGTTCGGCGGCGTGGACGCGGTGCCGGTGGCGCTCGACTGCCGCGACCCGGACGAGATCGTGGAGACGGTCGCCCGCCTCGCGCCGTCGTTCGGCGGCATCAACCTGGAGGACATCGCGGCGCCGCGCTGCTTCGAGATCGAGCGGAAGCTCCAGGAGCGGCTCGACATCCCGGTCTTCCACGACGACCAGCACGGCACGGCCGTGGTGACGCTGGCCGCCCTGCGGAACGCGGCGCGGCTGACCGGCCGGGCACTGGCCGACCTGCGGGTGGTGATCTCCGGCGCGGGCGCGGCCGGAGTGGCCATCGCCAAGATCCTGCTCGGCGCGGGCGTCGGCGACGTGGTGGTCTGCGACCGGCGCGGCGTCGTGTCGACCGACCGGGACGACCTGACGGCCGTCAAGCGGGAGCTGGCCGAACTGACCAACGCGGGCGGCCTGACCGGCTCGCTCGAGTCGGCGCTGGCCGGCGCGGACGTCTTCGTCGGCGTGAGCGGCGGCACGGTCCCCGAGCCGGCGGTCGCGAAGATGGCGCCCGGCGCCTTCGTCTTCGCCATGGCCAACCCCGACCCGGAGATCCACCCGGACGTCGCCGCCCGCTACGCCTCGGTGGTGGCGACGGGGCGCAGCGACTACCCGAACCAGATCAACAACGTGCTGGCCTTCCCCGGCATCTTCGCGGGCGCGCTGCGGGTGGGCGCGAAGCGGATCACCGAGTCCATGAAGCTGGCCGCGGCCGAGGCACTGGCCGCGGTCGTCGCCGACGAGCTCGCCCCCGACCGCGTCATCCCCTCCCCCTTCGACCCCCGCGTGGCCCCCGCCGTCGCGACGGCCGTCGCCGAGGCGGCGGAGAAGGAGGGCGTCCTCCGCTGACGGTGCCGCCTGCCGGCGGCAGCGGCTCGAAGGTCGCCGGGCTGGTGGGGGGGGCGGGGCCCCCCCCCCCCCCGCGCGGTAAAAAAAAAAACAACCCACCACACCCACCAAAAAGAAGGAATTGGTAGTGTGGGGGGAAAAGG
>NZ_JBHXFJ010000028.1:0-77493 GCF_042722465.1 Streptomyces sp. NPDC127098 | reverse complement strand
CCCGCCGGGGGGGGCCGGCGGGCGCGGGGGGGGGTTTTTGGGGGGGCGCCTCGGGGGGCGGGGCCGCGCGGGGGGCGGCCGGGGTTCTCGGGGGGGGGGGGGGGGGGGCGGGCGGGCCCCCCACCACCCCCCGCCCTGACGGCCCACGACCGGCTTCGCCGGCACGAGGGCGCCACGGGCGCCGCCGGTGACGGGCGCGGGCCGCAGGCCCAGCGACGACGCCACACAGCACCGAAGGCGCCGCAGGCCCCGCCTTCGGGGAACGAACGGCGCCACGTCGGGTCGGCACGGGCTCTGCCCGTGCCGGGGTCGCAGTCGCCCGCCGAGCCGGCCCCACCCCGGGGAACGACCACGCCGTGCCGACTACCGGGCCCGTCCATGACAGACGCGGGCGCACCACTTGCCCGGGCCGTCGGCCTGGCGACGACGCCGCACGGCACCGAAGGCGCCGCCGCACCGCTTCGCCGGCGCCCTGCCGAACCGGCCTCGCCGGTGCCGCAGGCGCCCGCCGCGCAAGGCCGCCCGCCGAGGGCGGGCGGGCACCGCCCGGCGCGCGGGCCACCCGCCCGCACCCGCGACCCGGCGTCGCCACGCCCACGGACCACGCGCCCGCGGCCGGCCGCAGGCCGACCCGCACGCCTGGGCACCCGTCGTACGGCGCACGCGTGGCCCGTCCGGTTCGAGGAGTCACGCCGGCCGCAGGCCGACCCGCGGGCAGGCACCGCCCGGCGCTCCCGCCACCCGGCGCCACCACGCCCACCGGCCGCACGCCGAGCCCGGCCGCAGGCCAACCCGCGGCGGAGCCGCGAGAGCCGTCACGCCAGTGCCAGAACGACCGCGTCCGTCAGCGAGCACCACGCCGGCCGCGTCTCCGCGAAACCCGCGGAGCGCAACGCTTCGAGGTGCCACGCGACCGGCAGGGCGCCCTGGTCCGAGTGGTCGGCGCCGTGCTCCGGGCGTCCGTAGAGGGCGAACCGCCGCTCGGCCGCCTCGGCCAGTTCCGGTGCGGCGGCGACCTTCGCCCACCAGTCGGGCCAGTCGAGGACGCCGGCCGCGCGCGCCCCGGCCTGCCGGGACTCGGTGAACGCCCGCTCCGCCGCGTTGATGCGCGGCGTCGAGGGGTCCGGCATGTGGTCCGCGTTCAGGAACACGCCGCCGGGGCGGAGCAGCGTCGTGAGCCGCCCGTACAGCTCGCGCAGCGCGTCGGGGGTGAGCCAGTGGAGCGCGGTGGCGGTGAGCACGGCGTCATAGGTGTCGTGCGGCAGCAGGGAGGGCCAGGCCGGGTCCGTGAGGTCGGCCGTGACGAAGCCGGTCCGCTCCTCGCCGGCGAAGTGGCCGCGGGCGATGGTCAGCAGCGCCGGGTCCTGGTCGACGCCGGTGGTGACGGCGCCGGGAAAGCGCCGCAGCACCCGCGCCGTGATGGTGCCGGTGCCGCACGCCAGGTCGAGGACCCGCGGCCGGTCGCCGACCAGCGCCTCGACGGCGTCGAGCATCACCCGGAACCGCTCCTCGCGGTCCGGCAGGTAGAACTCCTGCTGCCGGTCCCAACTGTCCTGCCACGCCTGCCAGTCCGCCATCGCCTTCCCTCCGAGAGCCCGAATCAAGTAATAGTCACTCAGCTCAATCACCTATTACGGGTACGCTGAGAACCCTAGGCCACTCCAGTAAGGAACACAATTGGAACTGACCTATTACTCGGACTTCGCCGTGCGCCTGGTGAACACCGAGGAGCCGCTGCGCGGCACCGACACCCTCACCTCGGTGGAGGCCGTGCGTGCCCTCTTCGGCGTGCACCAGTACGGCGCGCGCCGCGTCGGGGAGGCGGACGTGACGCGGCTGCGCGCCGTGCGGACCAGGCTGCGGGCCGTCTTCACGGCCGCCGCCGAGGGCGACGAGGCCAGGGCCGTGGACCTGCTGAACGCGCTGCTGCTCGAGTACCCGGCCAGCCCGCAGATCTCGGGACACGACGAGCTCACCGACAGCGGCCGCCCCAACTGGCACCTGCACCTGGCCGAGCACCCGTCCAACGCGACCGCCGGATACGCCGCGATCGCCTGCATGGGCCTGGCGTTCCAGCTCACCGACCTCGGGGTCGACCGGCTCGGCGTCTGCGGGGCCGCCCCCTGCCGCAACGCCTATATCGACACATCGACAAACCGCTCCAAGCGCTACTGCTCGGACCGCTGCGCCACCCGCGCCAACGTCGCCGCCTACCGCGCCCGCAGACGCCGCGAACGCAGCCTCAACAACCGCACCGAGGACGGCAGCCAGCCGAGCACCGCCACCAGCGACCGCTGATGCCGCAGCGGCGGGCGCAGCCGCAGCACCGCCCGCGCCACCACGAGCCCGTCCGGCACCACGCCGAACTCCCGGCTGTCATTGGTGACCAGCGGGTTGTCCCCCACCACCCACCAGCCGCCACCCCGCCGCTCCGCCGCGCGCTTGACGATCAGCAGGTCGTGCTGGAAGGGATGCCGCACCACGACCACGTCCCCCGGCCGCACCCGCGCCCCGTAGCCGAGCACCAACTGGTCGCCCGGCCGCAGCGTGGGCAGCATCGACGGGTTGTAGACCTCGGCGAGCCCCAGCTTCATCACACACCTCTCCTCACCCGCCATCGTCAGCCATCGGGCCGACTCCCGCATTGGACTTTTGACCTAGGCGACGCCGCACGGCCCGGCCCGCCCAGGAAAACCGGCCCTGCACGGAGTAATGTCGCCGTGAGAAGACGATCACGAGGAAGGACAGCTCCATGCTCTCCCGCCTGTTCGCCCCGAAGGTGAGGGTCAGCGCCCACTGCGACCTCCCCTGCGGTGTCTACGACCCGGCCCAGGCCCGCATCGAGGCCGAGTCGGTCAAGGCCATCCAGGAGAAGTACCAGGCCAACGAGGACCCGCACTTCCGCGCCCGCGCCACCACCATCAAGGAGGAGCGGGCCGAGCTGGCCAAGCACCACGTCTCGGTGCTCTGGAGCGACTACTTCAAGCCGCCGCACTTCGAGAAGTACCCGGAGCTCCACCAGCTGGTGAACGAGACGCTGAAGGCCCTCAGCACCGCCAAGGGGTCCACCGACCCGGCCACCGGCCAGAAGGCGCTCGACTACATCGCCCAGATCGACAAGATCTTCTGGGAGACCAAGAAGGCCTGACCGCCCGTTCGCACCGCGGTCGCCGTGAAGCGCCCCGTTCCGATCCGGAACGGGGCGCTTTCCATGGGCCGTTCGGGGCACCCGGCGCCGCGGCCGGGCACCCGTCAGGGGGAACGCGGTGCTGTTCGCGCCCCGGATCTCGCCTTCCTTCGCTTGAGAGCGCCCGCTTTCTGAACGAATCTGATCACACGGGCATCCGCCCGGCACCTGGCCAGACGGGACGGCGCAGCGATGGAGAACCCGGAACCGACACCGGCGGTGGCCACCGCCGTGGTGGACGGCTCGGGGACCATCACGGCCTGGAGCGAGGGCGCGGCGCTGCTGCTCGGCCTGCCGGCCGCCGAGGCCGTGGGCAGGGCGGCGGCCGAGCTGCTGGCCGAGGCCGTGCCGCCCGGCACCAGGGCGTCGCTCGCCGCACTCCCCCGCTGGAACGGCACGCTGGCGCTGCGCCACCGCGCAGGGCACGTGGTACGCGTCGCGGTGATCGCACACCGCAGGGAGCCGGACGAGGACGGCGACGGCTGGCTGCTGGTCGGCCGGCTCTCCGGCGGCGAGCCGCGTCCTGGCGAGGAGGAGCTCGCGGCCATCGCGTTCGAGCAGACGACGGCCGCGCTGGCCATCTACGACACCGACCTGCGGCTGCGCCGGTGGAACGAGGAGATGGCGCGCACCGTCGGGCTCACCGAGGACGAGGCGCGCGGCCTCCGGCTCTCCGAGATCGGCGGCAAGCCGCAGAGCCAGGAGCTGGAGCAGCACCTGGCGTACGCCAGGGACACCGGCCGCCGGCAGGACCTGGACACCTTCCTGCGCACCGGCGGCGAGCAGCGGGAGCACGCCTGGGCCGCCTCCTTCGTGCCGCTGCGCGACCGGTCCGGCCGGCTGCGCGCCGTCTGCCTGACGGCCATCGACACCACCGAGCAGTACGCGGCCAGGCAGCGGCTCGCGGTCCTCAACGACGCGGCGGCGCGCATCGGCAGCTCGCTCGACGTCACCCGAACGGCCGAGGAGCTGGCCGAGGTGTGCGTGCCGTACCTCGCCGACCTCATCACCGTCGACCTGTTCGAGCCGCCGATGGAGGCGAAGGCGTCCGCGCCCTGGCAGCGGCCGATGCGGCGGATCGCCGTGCGGTCCGTGCTGGAGGGCTGCCCGGAGGCCCTGACACCGACGGGCACCCTGACCAGTTACTCGCGGCACTCACCGCAGGCCCAGGCGCTGCGCGTCGGCCACTCGGTACGCTACGCCCTGGAGGACCCCGCGCTGCGCCCGTGGTACGAGGAGCGGCCGCAACGGCTGGCGCGCATCCGCGAGTTCGGCATCCACTCGATGATGACGGTGCCGATGCGGGCCCGCGGCGTCACGCTGGGCGTGGCGATGCTCGCCCGGCACCGGCGCCCCGAGCCGTTCGTCCACGACGACGTGCTGCTTGCGGAGGAGATCGCCGCCCGGGCCGCCGTCTGCGTGGACAACGCCCGCCGCTACACCCGCGAGCGCGAGGTGGCGCTGACGCTCCAGCGCAACCTGCTCCCCCGGGTGCTGCCAAGCCCCACGGCCGTCGCCACCGCCTCCCGCTACCGGCCGGCCGCGCCGCACACCGGGGTGGGCGGTGACTGGTTCGACGTCATCCAGCTCTCCGGCGCCCGGGTGGCGCTGGTGGTGGGCGACGTCGTCGGCCACGGCGTCCAGGCCTCGGCCACCATGGGCCGACTGCGCACGGCGGTGCGGACGCTGGCGGACGTCGACCTGCCGCCCGACGAACTCCTCACCCATCTGGATGATCTGGTGGCGCGTCTCGCGATGGAGACCGGCGACCAGGAGGCGGCCGGCGACGTCGGCGCCACCTGCCTGTACGCCGTCTACGACCCGGTCTCGCGGATCTGCCAGCTGGCGCGGGCCGGGCACCCCCCGCCGCTGGTGCTCCCGCCGGACGGGGCGGCGCCCGAGGTGCTGCGGGTGCCGGCAGGGCCGCCGCTCGGCGTGGGCGGCCTGCCGTTCGAGGCGGTGGAGCGCGAGCTGCCGGAGGGCAGCCTGCTGACGCTCTGCACGGACGGCCTGTTGGTGAACCGCGACCGGGACATCGACGCCGGCTTCGCTCTGTTGCGGGACGTGCTCGGCGGGCACCGGGACGAGCCGCTCGAGTCGCTGTGCGACACGGTGCTCGAAGCGCTGCTGCCCGCGGACGGGGCGCGCGACGACGTGGCGCTGCTGCTGGCCCGCACCCGGGCGCTCGGCGCCGACCGGACGGCGTTCTGGGACGTGCCGCCGGTCCCGGCCTCGGTGGGCGAGGCGCGGAAGCGGGTGGGCGAACGGCTGGCGGTCTGGGGTCTCGGCGAGGCGGAGATCATGACCAGCGAGTTGCTCACCAGCGAGCTGGTCACCAACGCCCTCCGGCACGCCAGCCCGCCGATCGGGCTGCGGCTGATCCTCGACAAGGGCCTGATCTTCGAGGTGTGCGACGCCAGCAGCACGGCCCCGCACCTGCGCCGCGCCCGGTCGCTCGACGAGACCGGGCGCGGCCTGATGCTGGTCGCCCAGCTCGCCGGGCGCTGGGGCACCAGGCACACCCAGGCCGGCAAGGTCATCTGGGCCGAACTGCCGCTGCCCGAACCGCGGGACGCGGCGGGCCGTCCCGATGCCTGAGCGTCACAGCTCACCGAGCGGCGGCAACGGTGGGCGGGCCGCGTCGTGCAGGACGACGAGGCGCCGGGTGGGTCGGGTCAGCGCGACATAGAGGTCGTTCAGGCCGCGCGGCGAGTCGGCGACGATCCGGTCGGGGTCGACCACGACCACCGAGTCGAACTCGAGTCCCTTGGCGGTCCTGGGGTCGAGCACGTCCACCCGGTCGGGAGCGGCGGCGCGCACCGGCCCGGCGAGCGCGGCGACCAGGCCGGCGGGCGCGATCACGCCCACCCGACCCCCGGTGGTGCGGGCGCGCTCCGCGGCGGCCAACCGGCCGGCCGCGGCGGCCAGTTCGCCGGCCGGCACGGGCTCGCGCCAGGGTGCGACGCCGGCCGCCCGCACGGCGCGCGGCGCGGTGCGGGCGGCGTCGATCCGCCGCAGCACCGCCGCGGCCAGCTCGGCGATCTCGGACGGCAGGCGGTAGTTGACGGTCAGCTCGGCCAGCCGCCAGCGGTCCCCGACATGCGGCGCGAGCACCCCCGCCCAGGACGGGGCGCCGGCCGGGTCCCCGGTCTGCGCGATGTCGCCGACGATCGTCATGGAGCGGGCCGGGCAGCGCCGCATCAGCAACCGCCAAGCCATCGGGGAGAGTTCCTGGGCCTCGTCCACCACGACGTGCCCGAAGGCCCAGGTCCGGTCGGCGGCGGCCCGCTGGGCCTGGCTGCGGTGGTCGGCCTCCTCGTGCCGTTCGGCGAGCGTCTCGGCGTCCAGGAGGTCATAGGCGGAGAGGAGTTCGGGCTCGTCGCCATCGTCGAAGTCGGTGGTGCGGGAGCCGTAGGCGACGTCCAGCGCCTCCTGGGCCAGCCGCAGGCGCTCCGCGCGCTCGGCCGCCACCGCGGCGCGGTCGGCGCGGTCGTCGACGCCGAGCAGTTCGGCGGCCTCGTCGAGCAGCGGCACGTCGGCCGGGCTCCAACCGCGGTGCGGGCCGCGCAGCAGCGCGGCCCGCTCGGCGCGGTCGAGCCGGGGCGCGGCGGCGGCCAGGCGGCGGGGCGAGGCGTAGAGCTCGGCGAGCAGGCGTTGTGGGTCGAGGGCCGGCCAGAGGGCGTCGACGGCCGCCGCCACCTCGGGGCTCTCGCGCAGCTCGGTGACGATGGTCTCCAGGTCGGCGTCGGTGAGCAGGCTGCCGCCGTCGAGCGGGTCGGTGCCGTAGCGCTCGCTCGCCGCCCGGGCCAGCGCCTCGATCATCCAGCGCCGGAACCAGGGGCGGGCCTCGTTGTGCGGCAGCCGGGTCTCGCGGGCCCTGGCGCGGATCCGCAGGCACGTCTCCCGGTCGAGGGAGAGCCGCTCGCCGTCGTGGACGACCTCGAAGGGCTCGCCCTCCTCCGGCACGCGCTGCCGGTCCCGGACGGCGGCGGCGACCACCTCGGCCATGTCGAGCCGGCCCTTCAGCTCGACGACTTCCGGGGCCTCGGCGAGCTCGGCGCGGACGCCGGGGAAGAGCTCACCCACGGTGGCGAGCAGCACGCCGGTCTCGCCGAGCGACGGCAGCACGTCGCCGATGTAGCGCAGGAAGGTGGCGTTGGGGCCGATCACCAGCACCACGCTCCTGGTGAGCCGTTCGCGGTGGGTGTAGAGGAGGTAGGCGGCGCGGTGCAGGGCGACGGCGGTCTTGCCGGTGCCCGGGCCACCCTGGACGACGAGCACGCCGGTGTGGTCGGCGCGGATGATGTCGTCCTGCTCGGCCTGGATGGTGGAGACGATGTCGGCCATCCGGCCGGTCCGCTCGGCGTCGAGCGCGTCGAACAGGGCGGAGTCGCCCGTCGGTTCGGCGCCGCGGTCGAACTCCTCGTCCTGCACGCCGGTCACCCGCCGGCCCTCGGTCCTGATATGCCGGCGGCGCCTGACGTTTTCCGTGGAAACGGCGGTGGCGACATAGAAAGGGCGGGCCGCGGGTGCCCGCCAGTCGATCAGCAGCGGCTCGTAGTCGGTGGTGTCGTCGAGGATTCCGATACGGCCGATATGGCAGCGCTCGCCGTCGCGCATGTCGAGCCGGCCGAAGCAGAGACCGTTCTCGACCGAGTCGAGCCGGGCCGCCCGACCGGCCAACTCGGCAGCCGCCACGTCCCGTTCCGCGAGCCCCTGGTGACCGAGGCCGGTGCTGGCCAGCACCTGGTCGAGCCGCTCCCTGGTCTCCCCGCGCAGCGCGTCGAGCCGGTCGTAGAGCCGCGTCAGATATTCCTGTTCCTGGTCGTGCATTCCGCCGCTTGACATTTCGGTCCCCACCTCACTACAATTCCCTTTGTATCCCACCTGCTTGACGCCACCCGGAAAGCGTCAAACCACGGAATATACCGGGGAATTCCGACCGCCGCCAGCACGCGGCGGTTTTTCGTTTCCCCCTATTGGCGCGTGCCCCGCCCCGCCGCCAAGCGCTCGCAGAGCGCGAGCACCGCCTCCCGGTTCGCCTCGACCAGCACGCTGGCCGGCCAACGAGCCCACTCCCCCCTGGCGTTGAGATAGCGCCCGGTCACGCCGCCGAGCTCGGGATCGCCAGCGAGCCGCACGCTCGACCGCGCCGCCTTCGCGAGGTCGCCGAGCAGCACGGGCCCGAGCAGCCGGATCAGCGGCGCCAACGGCCGGTAGGCGTAGGGGAAGGCGCGGGCCGGGGTGGCCCGGTTGCCCGGCGTGTAGGCGTGCCCGGGGTAGGCCACGTTCACCGTGACGCCGGAGCCGGCCAGGCGCTCGGAGAGGGCGAGACTCAGCGCCATCAGGGCGGTCTTGGTGTGGTTGTAGTGGCTGAAGGTCCAGCCCCGGTAGCGCCGTTCGCCCTGGAGGTTGGTCGGGTCGATCGGGCCGTCGGGCAGGCCGCCGGTGAGGTTGACGACGCGGGCGCCGCCGTCGGCCGCGCGCAGCGCCGGCAGCAGTCCGGTGGTCAGCACGTAGGGCGCCAGCACGTTGGCCGCGAAGGCGGTCTCGACGCCGTCCTCGGTGAGCGTGCGGTCGGCCGGGTTCACCCCGAAGTTGTTGACCAGCACGTCGAGCCCGCCGTACCGCGCGGACACCTCGGCCACCAGCCGCCGCAGGTCGGCCAGCCTGGTCAGGTCGGCCGGGCACGCCTCCCCTCCGATCTCCCGCGCCGCGGCCGCCGCTCGGCCCGCATCCCGCCCCACCACGACCACCCGGGCGCCGAGCGCGGCGAGTCCACGCGCCGTCTCCCTGCCGATCCCCCCGGTACCGCCCGTCACCAGGACCGTCCTGCCGCGCACACCCATCAGCCCCTTCACCCAACGACAAATCTGTCACCTGATGACAGGATAGCCATCGAGTACCGATCTCTAGACTCTGGGCATGAGCGGCGACGAGGAAGCGGCCCCGGGCCTGCGCGAACGCACCAGGCAGGCGGTCCGGGCGGAGTTGGCCAGGTTGGCACTCGACCTGTTCACCAGCAGGGGCTACGAGGAGACGACCGTCGAGGACGTGGCCCGGGCCGCCGGCATGTCCAAGCGCAGCTTCTTCCGCTACTTCCCCACCAAGGAGGACGTGGTCTTCGGCGACCTGGAGCTGATGGCGGCGCGGATCGCCGAGGAGATCGCGGGCCGGCCCGCCGACGAGCCGCCCTGGCCTTGCCTGACCGCCGTGCTCGCCGACTGGCAGGACCGCATCCACGCCGACCAGCGCGAGCTGACCGGGCTGCGGCTGATCGAGTCCAGCCCCGCGCTGCGCGCCCGACTGCACCAGAAGCGCGACGAGTTGCGCGCGCTGGTCGCCGAGGCGCTGCGCGCGCGCCCCGGCGCGCGCCTCGACGTGTTCACCGCCGACCTGCTCACCGGTGCCGCCGCGGCGGCCCTGGACGCGGCGGGGCGCGAGTGGCTGCGCAGCGAGGGCCGCGCCGACCGGGCCGCGCTGCTGACGCGCGCCTTCGCGCTGCTCGAACCCCGAGACGCCGTCCCCGATGTCGGTGCCACCGCCTAGGGTTGCGGACATGGCACCACCCAAGGCCCCCCTGCCACCCGCCACCCGCTCGATGACGCTCCTCGCCGCCGCCGTGCTGGTGCACGACCTCGCGGAGCGGCGCGTCGTGCTCCTGCAGCGCGGCCCCGAGGCCAAGTTCGCGCCCGGCCACTGGGACCTGCCGGTCGGCAAGAGCGATCCGGGCGAGCCCGTCACGCTCACCGCCGCCCGCGAGTTGGCGGAGGAGACGGGCCTCGTCGTCGACCCGGCCGAACTGCGCCTGGCGCACGTGGTGCACGGCGCGCACGGCGTGGAGTCGCCAGGCGGCTTCGTCACCGTGATCTTCACGGCCCACCGCTGGAGCGGCACCCTGGACAACCGCGAGCCGGAGAAGCACTCCCGCGCCGAATGGGTCCCGGTCGACGCGATACCCGAGCCGCTGGTGTTCGGCGAGGAGCGCGTCATCCACCGCTGCCTGGCCGGCGATCCGGGCGTCAGCCTGCCGGGTTGGGGCTGACGGCGACCGACCACGGCCGACCCCGCCGGACCGCCGGCGCAGTACGATCAACGATCATGGCGCTGCCACCCCGCAACGCCGCGTCGTCGCCGAGGAATTGGCGCCGCAAGGCTGGCCACAGTAAGCACCGGATGCATTACGATGAGTAATACCGCCGAGATGGTCAGGGCCGCCGGCGCATCCCACGGCAGGCGACAGCGCGCCGGGGATCGCGGTAGCGTCGCAGGGCGTACCAGGGCATCCGGCAGGTGCCAGGGAGCGCTCAATCAGTGTGAGTCTCTGTGGAGGTGAGGGTGTCCCCAATCCCAGGTGAGCCCGGATCGCAGGACTTCGTCGAAGTCCGACTGCCGGCCGCCGGTGCCTATCTGTCGGTGCTGCGGACGGCCACCGCCGGCCTCGCGGCCCGACTGGACTTCACCCTCGACGAGATCGAGGACCTGCGCATCGCGGTCGACGAGGCCTGCGCCATCCTGCTGCAACAGGCGAAGCCGGGCAGCGTCCTCGACTGCGTCTTCACGCTGGTGGGTGACGCGCTGCGGGTCACGGTCTCGGCCCCGACCACCGAGGGCCACGCCCCGGAGCGGGACACCTTCGCGTGGACCGTGTTGACCGCCCTGGCGGGCGAGGTCGAGTCGGCCGTCGGCGAGGACAAGACGGTCAGCATCAGCCTGCACAAGAAGCGCGGCGCCGCCCCCGGAGCGCCGTGACCGGCGATCGGGGCCCGTCAGACGATGAGGGGGCCGAGGTGAACGAGGTGGAACAGACGGCGACAGCGGCCGCGGCCGCGGCCGCGATTCCCGAGCAGGCGGAGCCGGCGAGGAGCGCCCCGCGGCGCCCCGCGCCCGATCCGCGCGACCGGAGCGCCGCGCGCGATCTCTTCGTCGAGCTGCGCGGGCTCCCGCCGGGCTCGCCGGAGCGCGCGGAGCTGCGCAACACCCTGGTCAGGATGCATCTGCCGTTGGTCGAGCACCTCGCCAGGCGTTTCAGGAACCGGGGCGAGCCGCTCGACGACCTGACCCAGGTCGCCACCATCGGCCTGATCAAGTCAGTCGACCGGTTCGACCCGGAGCGCGGCGTCGAGTTCTCGACCTATGCCACGCCCACGGTGGTCGGGGAGATCAAGCGGCACTTCCGCGACAAGGGCTGGGCGGTTCGGGTGCCGCGCCGGCTCCAGGAGCTGCGGCTCTCGCTCGGCCAGGCCACGGCCGAGCTGTCGCAGCAGCACGGCCGAGCCCCCACGGTGCACGAGTTGGCCCGCCGGCTCAACATCTCAGAGGAGGACGTGCTCGAGGGCCTGGAGTCGGCCAACGCGTACAGCACGCTCTCCCTCGACGTGCCGGACACCGACGACGAGTCCCCGGCCGTCGCGGACACGTTGGGCGCCGAGGACGACGCGCTGGAGGGCGTGGAGTACCGGGAGTCGCTCAAGCCGCTGCTCGAGGAACTGCCGCCGCGCGAGAAGAAGATCCTGCTGCTGCGCTTCTTCGGCAACATGACCCAGTCGCAGATCGCCCAGGAGGTCGGCATCTCCCAGATGCACGTCTCCCGCCTGCTGGCCCGCACGCTCGCCCAGCTGCGGGAGAAGCTGCTGGTCGAGGAGTAGCGGCGCACGCCAGGGCCGGGCGGCACCCCGTCCGGCCGGGACTACGCCTCGCGCGGGCCGACGCCGAGGGCGGCCGTGGCCGTGGGGTTGACGAGGCAGGCCAGCACCGCCACGGCCGAAACGCCGAGTGCCACCGCGGCCAGCGGCCACAGCCGGCCGCTGCCCAGCAGCGTGAAGGCCACCGGCAGCGCCAGCAGCTGCATCACCACGGCCGGCCCCCGGCTCCAGCGGCGCAGCCGCCACAGGCCGTGGCCGGCGGCCAGCGGGAGCGCCGCCAGCACCAGCACCGTCAGCGCCCCGGTCACCGCCTGCGCCGGATCCTCCGCGTCGCCGAACAGGGCGAGCGCCAGCAGCACCGCGCCGAGCCCCGCGACCACCACGCCCTGCACCCCGCACAGCAGCGCGGCGACGCTCACCGTGCGCGGCCGCGCGCTCACCCGGGGGTCGGTGCCCCCGCCGCCGTTCTCGCTCACCTGGCCAGGGTAGCGCCGGGCGCCGCCGCCCCCACCGCCCTGGCCTGGGTACTCTGCACTTCATGCGCGCACTTCTCGTGGTCAACCCCGTCGCCACCACCACCAGTGCGCGGACCCGTGACGTCCTGGCGCACGCCCTCGCCAGCGATCTCAAGCTGGAGGTCGCCGCCACGGAGTACCGCGGTCACGCCAGGGAGCTCGCCCGGCGGGCCGCCGAGCAGGGCACTACCGACCTGGTGATCGCCCTGGGCGGTGACGGCACGGTCAACGAGGTGGTCAACGGGCTGCTCCACCACGGGCCGCGCCGCGGTGAGCTGCCGAGCCTGGCGGTGGTACCCGGGGGCTCCACCAACGTGTTCGCCAGGGCGCTGGGGCTGCCCAACGACGCGGTCGAGGCGACCGGCGCGCTGCTCGGGGCGTTGCGCGACGACAGCTCGCGCGAGATCGGGCTCGGCCTGGTGACGGGCACCCCCGGCTCGGCGGACGCCGAGGTGCCGAGCCGCTGGTTCACGTTCTGCGCCGGCTTCGGCTTCGACGCCGGGGTGATCGGGCGCGTGGAGTCACACCGGGAGCGCGGGAAGCGCTCCACACACTCCCTCTATGTCCGGCAGGCGGTGCGGCACTTCACGGACGACCGGCAGCAGCGCCACCACGGGACGATCAGCCTGCTGCGGGAGGGCAAGGAGCCGGTGGACGGGCTGGTGTTGACCATAGTGTGCAACACCGCTCCGTGGACCTTCTTCGGCAACCGGCCGATCTACGCGGCCCCCCGGGCCTCGTTCGACACCGGTCTTGACCTGACGGCCGTAACCCGGCTGTCATCAGCGGCTCTGGCCCGCTTCACGGCCCAGTTGCTCGCCTCGTCGCCGGAGCGCGGCATGAGCGGCCGGCATGTCGTGTCCCTGC
Organism: Streptomyces sp. NPDC127098; assembly: GCF_042722465.1. NCBI lineage: Bacteria > Bacillati > Actinomycetota > Actinomycetes > Kitasatosporales > Streptomycetaceae > Streptomyces > Streptomyces sp. NPDC127098. Next base: position 64,279 of record NZ_JBHXFJ010000028.1, on the reverse strand, counting down.
ACGACGAGACGAGCTTCACCTTGCAATCGCAGGCGCCACAGCCGTTTCAGCTTGATGGTGACCACCTTGGGCTGCGTACCAGCGTCTCGTTCACAGGCGTGCGCCGTGCACTGCGTGTGATTGTGTGAGCAGAACGGGGGAAAGTCCTTGCAGTCGAACGTTTAGCGCAGACCCCACCCGAGGGAAGTAGGGCTGTGAGCAAGGCGACACCAAGGATTCAAAAAAAACTTTCCGGAAGGGGTTGTATCCGCCGCCGAGGTTTGCGAACCTCTTCATGGCGATCGGGACGGCCGAAGCATCGGCACCTTGAGAGCCCGAACCCCCCTTCCCCGCCCAGAGGGATAGCAGACCCCCAGGTCTCCATCAGAAGGCATCCGAGCAACCGGTGGTCTTTTGTCGGGGGATTCGTGAAAGCGTTCACATTCACAAGCAATGTAACTGCAACGTGCAGGAGATGGAGCAGACATGGACTGGCGTCACAGCGCCGTTTGCCGCGAGGAAGACCCCGAGCTGTTCTTCCCCATCGGCAACACCGGTCCTGCGCTGCTGCAGATCGAGGAAGCCAAGGCCGTCTGCCGCCGCTGCCCCGTCATGGAGCAGTGCCTGCAGTGGGCCCTGGAGTCCGGCCAGGACTCCGGTGTCTGGGGCGGCATGAGCGAGGACGAGCGCCGTGCGATGAAGCGCCGCGCCGCTCGCAACCGGGCGCGCAAGGCCACCGCCTGAGCGCGGCCCGCTGACCCGCTGACGGTCGCCCCAACCGTCATTTGCTGCCCCGAGCCGCAGCACGCGTAGCACCGAAGTGCGCAGCGCGAAGAAGCGTTGAGCCCCGATCCCGTGGCAACGGCCACGCAGGGTCGGGGCTTTCGCTTGCCCGCGGCCGGTCGGCCGCGGGCCTCGGAGCTCAGCGCTTGTGCTGATCCAGCGGGATGTCCAGCACCACCCGGGTGCCGGTGCCCTCGCCCTCGACCGGCACCATGTCGAAGCGGCCGCCCAACTCGCCCTCCACCAGCGTCCGGACGATCTGCAGGCCCAGGTTGCCGCCGCGGCGCGGGTCGAAGCCCTCGGGGAGGCCGCGCCCGTCGTCCTGCACGGTGACCAGCAGCCGGCCCCGCCCCCGCCGCACCTCGCCGCGGGTCGCGCCGACCTCGATGGTGCCGCGCTGTCCGGGGCCGAAGGCGTGTTCCAGCGCGTTCTGCAGGACCTCGGTCAACACCATGGACAGCGGGGTCGCGGTCTCGGCGTCGAGTATCCCGAACCGCCCGGCGCGGCGGGCCGACACCCGCCCGTCCGGGGCGAGTTCGGCGACCATGGTGATCACGCGGTCCGCGATCTCGTCGAACTCGACGCGCTCGTCCAGGTTCTGCGAGAGCGTCTCGTGCACGATGGCGATCGAGCCGACCCGGCGGACGGCCTCGTCGAGCGCCGCCTGGGCGCTGCTGTCGCCGGTGGCGCCGATCCGCCGGGACTGCAACCGCAACAGGGCCGCCACCGTCTGGAGGTTGTTCTTCACCCGGTGATGGATCTCCCGGATGGTGGCGTCCTTGGTGATCAACTCCCGCTCGCGGCGCCGCAGCTCGGTCACGTCGCGGAGCAGGATCAGCGAACCGATGCGCTCCCCCTTGGGCTTGAGCGGGATGGCGCGCAGCTGGATGACGCAGTCGGCGCCCTCGATCTCGGCCTCCCTCGGCGCCCAGCCGCTGGCCAGCTTGACCAGCGACTCGTCCACCGGGCCGCGGGTGGGGGCGAGGTCGGCGGTGGTCGGCCCGAGCGGCAGCCCCACCAGATCGGTGGCGAGGCCGAGCCGGTGGTAGGCGGAGAGGGCGTTGGGGCTGGCGTAGAGGACGACGCCCTCCGCGTCGAGCCGGATGAAGCCGTCCCCGACCCGGGGCGCCCGGTCCATGCCGACCTGCTGGCCGGGGAAGGGGAAGGTGCCGGCGGCGATCATCTGGGCGAGGTCGGAGGCGCTCTGCAGATAGGTGAGCTCGAGGCGGCTCGGGGTGCGGACGGTCAGCAGGTTGGTGTTGCGCGCGATCACGCCGAGCACCCGGCTCTCCCGGCGCACGGGGATGGACTCCACGCGCACGGGCACCTCCTCGCGCCACTCGGGGTCGCCCTCGCGCACGATCCGGCCCTCGTCGAGGGCGACGTCGAGCAGCGGGCGGCGGCCGCGCGGCACCAGGTGGCCGACCATGTCGTCCTGGTAGGAGGTGGGCCCGGTGTTGGGCCGCATCTGGGCGACCGAGACGTACCGGGTGCCGTCCCTGGTGGGCAGCCAGAGGACCAGGTCCGCGAAGGAGAGGTCCGAGAGCAACTGCCACTCGGAGACCAGCAGGTGCAGCCACTCGAGGTCGCGCTCCCCGAGGTCGGTGTGCTGGCGGACGAGGTCGTTCATGGATGGCACACCGGCGAGCTTACCGGGGGCGCCCGCCATGGCCGGGACGGCGATCGCGGGGGCGTGCGCGCCGGGGGCAAGCACCGGGGTGCGATCAAGAAACGACGGCGTCCGGCGGGTGGGGGCAGGAAGTCCGTTCAGAGCATGGACACACGTGGCGGGCGCGGTTCAGAATGGGGGAACCGATGACGAGACTTCTGCTCTCCCCGCACAGGAGGGCAGAGCGAGGCCCGTGGCGCTCTCTGCCCTGACGGCGTCAGTGGGCCCGTATCGCTCCGGGCTGCGGTGCCGAGAGGGTTGAGGGTCCCTCCCCGGCGCCGCGGCCCGTGGGTGTCTCAGGGCTCCTTCGGCCCTTCCCGCTCCGCCGGCCAGCAGCGCATCGCCGCCTCGACCACGGCGAGCAGCTCCTCCCGGCTCGCACCGTCCCGCGACTGCTGGCTCATGCCCTGCATCACGGTGCCGGCGAATCTGGCGAGTGCCGCCGCGTCGGTGTCCTGGGCGAGCAGGCCGGCGTCGACGTCCTGCCGGATGCGCCGCTCGAACGCGCCCACATTGTGCCGCCGCATCTCGCGCAAGCCCTCGGCCACCTCCTCGGCCGACTCCGAGTAGGTGGCGACGGCGGAGATCACCAGGCAGCCGTGCGGCCGTCCTGGCACCGTGTACTCGACGGCCGCCTCGCGCAGCGCCCGGCCGATGGCGGCCCTCGCGGTGGGCTCCTCGGCCAATGCGCGGTCGACGAAGCCGCCGTACTGCCTGACGTAGGACTCGGTGGCCTCCTCGAAGAGCGTCTTCTTGTCGCCGAACGCCGCGTACAGGCTCGGGGCGCCGATCCCCATGGCCCTGGTCAGGTCGGCCACGGAGGTGCCCTCGTAGCCGTGCTCCCAGAAGGCGCGCATGGCCTTCTCCAGGGCCGTCTCCCGGTCGAACGACCGCGGTCTGCCGCGTTGTCTCCCACTCACGGGTGAATTCTATAGCGATCGCTCGGCAAAGCCTGCTACGGTCCATTCTGTAACGGTCACTAGAGAAAGAAAGAGCGCGAGATGGGAACCCTCGACGGCAAGACGGCGCTGGTCACCGGCGGGAGCAGGGGCATCGGGCGGGCGATCGCCGAGCGGCTCGGGCGGGACGGCGCCCGCGTCGCGGTCCACTTCGGGGAGAACGAGGCGGCGGCGAAGGACACGGTGGCGGCCATCGAGGCCGAGGGCGGCAGCGCCTTCGCCATCCGGGCGCGGCTCGGCGAGCCGGGCGACGCCGAGGCCCTGTGGGCCGCCTTCGACGAGCAGGCGGACGGCGTCGACATCCTGGTGAACAACGCGGGCGTGGACGACGGTCGGCAGGGCTTCGCCGGCATCACACCCGAGGCGTTCGACCGGGTGTTCTCGATCAACGCCAGGGCGCCGTTCTTCATCATCCAGCACGGCCTCGGCCGGCTGCGGGACGGCGGCCGGATCATCAACGTCTCGACCGGGCTGACGCACCAGCCGGGGGCCATCCCCGAGATCGTCGCCTACACGATGACCAAGAGCGCCCTCGACCAGCTCACGGCGGTGCTCGCCAAGGAGCTTGGGCCGCGCGGCATCACGGTGAACGCGGTGGCCCCCGGCGCCATCGACACGGACATGAACGCGGGCTGGCTCCGGGCCAGCCCGGAGGCGCGCGAGGCCACGGCGCGCCGGTCACCGCTCGGCCGGGTCGGCATGCCGGCCGACGTGGCCGACATCGCCGGCTTCCTGGCCTCGACCGACAGCCGGTGGGTCACCGGGCAGTGGATAGACGCCACCGGGGGCGCCCTGCTCTGAACCGCCCGGGGCGGGCCTAGCGGGTCTCGGTGACCTTGGCCAGCGCCCGGGGCGCGTCCGGGTCCTGGCCGCGGGCGAGGGTCACCTCGTAGGCGAGGCGTTGCAGCGGAAGGATCTCCAGCACGGGTTGCAGTTCCTCGGGCACGTCCCCGGTGGGCAGTGCGAAGCCGGCGGACGCCGCCTCGGCCTCGGCGGCCGGGCCGACCACGACCAGGTCGGCGCCCCGGTCCCGCAGCCGGTCGAGGACAAGGCGCAGGGCCCGCCCGCCCCGGCCGTCGGGCACGATGGCGATCACCGGGGAGACGTTGTCGACCATGGCCAGGGGGCCGTGCAGCAGGTCGGCGCCGGAGTAGGCGAGCGCCGGTATGTAGCTGGTCTCCATCAGCTTGAGCGCCGCCTCGCGGGCGGTGGGGTAGCCGTAGCCGCGGGAGGTGAGGACCATCCGCTCGGCGAAGCGGTAGCGGCCGGCCAGGGCGCGCACCTCGTCCCTCCGGTCGAGGATCCGCTCGGCGAGCTCGGGCAGCCGGGCGGCGGTCGTCGGGCCGTCGCCGCCGCGCAACGCATCGACGAGGAGGTAGAGGGCGAGCAGTTCGGCGGTGTAGGTCTTGGTGGCCGGCAGGGCGCGCTCGGGCCCGGCGAGCACGTCGACGGTGAACTCACTGGCGGCCACCAGCGGCGAGTCCGCGTTGTTGGTGACGGCCAGGGTGATCGCGCCGGCGTCGCGGGCGGCGGTGGTGGAGGCCACCAGGTCGGGTGAGCCGCCGGACTGGCTCACCGCGATCACCAGGCAGTCGCTCAGGTCGGGCCGGGCTCCGTAGGCGGTGGTGGTGGACATGGAGGTGAGGCCGCAGGGCTTGCCCAGCAGGATCTCCAGCAGGTACTTCGCGTAGAGGGCGGCGTTGTCGGAGGTGCCGCGGCCGGTCAGCAGCACGAAGCGCGGGTTCCGCGCGGCGATCCGCCGGGCGACGGCGCGGATGGGCCCGGCGCCCTCGGTCAGGATCCGCCGCAGCACGGCCGGCTGCTCGGCCATCTCGGCCGCCATGATCCGGCCGGCGGTCAACGGCCCTCCTCCCGGCCGGCGATGACCTCCGCGGCGGCCCGTCCGCAGACCCGGGCGGCGCCGTGGGTGGCCACGTGCAGGGCGCCGGCGGGCGGGGCGTGCGGGACGCCCATCTCGACGACCACCACGTCGGGGCGGGCGGCCAGCAGGGCGGTCAGGGCCCGGGCCATCCAGGGGTGCCGGTGGGTGTCCCGGACCACGGCCACGATCGGCCGGTCGCCGGCGGCCGCCAGCACCTCGGCCGCGAGGCCCTCGACGCCCGCGCGTTCGGCGTCGGCGTGGGTGTGGTGGCCGGCGCTGGTCCCCGGCAGCAGGCGGTCGAGCTCGGCGGCCACCCCCCAGGGGGTCTGGGTACCGGCGGCCATGTTGGCCACCGGGGTGAAGGCGGCCACGTAGGGGGCGCGGGTCAGCGGTCGGAAGGGGGGGCCTTCGGTCGAGGGGGTGACCCGCAGGGCGCGGCGGGCGGCGGCGAGGCCGATGGTGTCGGCGTCCGGCTCGTCCGCTGGGGCCTGGGCGCGGGCCTTGGCGGTCCAGCCGGCCAGCGCCCTGACCCGCTCGGCCGCGTCGTGCAGCCGCTCCTCGGACAGTTCGCCCTCCCGCACGGCCTGGATGATGCCGTCCCGCAGCCGCAACACCTCCGCCTCGTCCGACGGGGTGCCGCCGACGCAGATGGCGTCGGCCCCGGCGGCGACGGCGAGGGCGCAGCCGCGTTCCAGGCCGTAGGTGTCGGCGACGCCCTTCATCTCGATGGCGTCCGAGTAGATCACCCCGTCGTAGCCGAGGCCACCCTCGGCTACGGGGGCGCGCAGCAGTCCGGTGAGCACGGCGGGGCTGAGGGTCCCGGGCCGGTCGGGGTCGAGGGCCGGGATGAGGATGTGCGCGCTCATCACGCAGCGGCTCCCGGCGGCTATGGCGGCCTTGAAGGGCACCAGCTCGCGCTGGTGGAGGGTGGTGAGGTCGATGTCGATGCGGGGCAGCGCGAGATGGGAGTCCACGTTGGTGTTGCCGTGCCCGGGGAAGTGCTTGACGCAGGCGGCGACGCCGGCGCTCTGCAGGCCCTGGACGAAGGCGACGGTGTGCCGGGCCACGAGCTCTGGGTCCTGGCCGAAGGAGCGGACGCCGATCACCGGGTTCTCGGGGTCGGAGTTGACGTCGGCCGAGGGCGCCCAGTTGACCGTGATGCCGGCCTCGGCGAGGCGCCGGCCGATCCGGGCGGCGACCGAGCGGGTCAGCTCCGGGTCGTCGACGCTGCCGAGGGCCAGGTTCCCTGGGAAGGACGAGCCGCCGAGCCGCTCGAGGCGGGTCACGTCCCCGGCCTCCTCGTCCATCGCCACCAGCACGTCGGGCCGCACCGCCCGCAGTTGGGCGGTGAGGTCGGCGAGTTGGGCGGTGGAGACGACGTTCCTGCCGAACAGTCCGACGCCGGTCATGCCGTTCTCCAGCTGCCGCAGCAGCCAGTCGGGCGCGGTGGTGGTGCCGGCGAAAGTGGGCTGCAGGACGGCGAGCGCGTCCCTGGTCAGGGTGTCGGAGTCGGGTGCCAGGGTGGTCATCGGTCGGCGTTATCCCTTCACGGCCCCCGCGGCCATGCCGCCGGTGACCCGTCGCTGGAGGATGAGGAAGACGATCAGCACCGGGACGGTGAAGAGCGACGAGGCGGCCATCGTCGCACCCCAGTCGTTGCCGAAGTTCGTCTGGAACTGGGTGAGCCACAGCGGCAGGGTGGCCGCGTCGGGGGCCTTGTTGAGCACCAGCACCATGGCGTACTCGTTCCACGCCATGATGAACCCGAACAGCGAGGTGGCCATCAGGCCCGGGGCGAGCAGCGGAAAGATGACCCGGCGGAAGGCCTCAAGGCGCCCGCAGCCGTCGATCAGGGCGGCCTCCTCCAGCTCCCTCGGCACGGCGGCGATGAAGCCGCGCAGCGTCCAGATCGTGAAGGGCAGGGCCATCACGAAGTAGACGAGGACGAGGGTGCCCAGGCTGTTGAGCATCGACAGGTCCCGGGCGTTGAGGTAGACCACGATGATCAGGATCTCCCAGGGCGCCATCTGGGCCATCATCACGGCGAGCACCATCCCGCGCCGCCCCCGGAAGCGCATCCTGGCAATGGCGAAGCTGGCCGCGAGCGCCACCACGAGCGCGAGCAGCACGGCCCCGACGGTGACCAGCACGCTGTTGGCGACGTAGGTCCAGAACAGCTCGACGCCGGTGGCAGTCGCGTAGTGCTCGAACGTCGGGGTGAAGAGGAAGACCGGATCGCGGGTGAGCACCTCGGAGTTGCTCTTGAAGGAGGTGGAGAACATCCAGTAGACGGGGAAGAGGAACACCGCCGCCAGCAGCAGGGCGAGCCCGTTGCGCCAGAGGCGGCCCAGGGTGCGTGCGTTCATGCGGTCTCGTTCTCCCTCTCCTGGCGGAGGATGAGGCGGAAGTAGAAGGACATGGCCACCAGCAGGATCAGCAGGGTGAGCACGGAGATGGCCGCGCCCGTGCCGTACTGGTTCTGCCCCATGCCCTCGATGTAGGCCATGACGGGCAGGGTCTCGGACTCGCGGTCGGGGCCACCGCCGTTGAGGGTGTAGATCTGGACGAACGCCTTGAACACCCAGATGATCTCGAGGAACGTGGTGATCAGGAAGAAGGGCCGCATGATCGGCGCCACGATGGACCAGAAGACGCGCCAGCCGCTGGCGCCGTCCATCCGCGCCGCCTCGTAGATCTCGCCGCCGATGGTGGTGAGGCCGGCGTAGAGGTTGAGCGCGACGAACGGCACCGAGGCCCAGACGACCAGCACGGTGACGATGACGAGCGTCGAGGTGCCGCTGGCGAACCAGTTGTGCTCTTCGTAGCCGTCGAAGCCGAGTCCGCGCATGGCCCAGTTGGCCACGCCGAACTGGGTGTCGAAGAGCCAGCGGAAGACAGTGGTGCTGGCCACGGGGGGCATCGCCCAGGCGGCGACCAGGCTGATGGAGAGCACCAGGCGCATCCTGCGGCCCAGTTGGTTGAGCAGCAGCCCGATGAGGGTGCCGATCAGCAGGATCAGCACCACGTTGCACGCCATGAAGAGCACGGTGCGGACCAGGGAGTCCCAGAAGCGGTCGTTCTCCAGCACCGCTCGGTAGTTGTCGAGCCCGGTCCACTCGGTGGTGCGCGAGATCAGCTGCCGGCGGCCGAACGCCTGGAAGGAGATGAGCAGGTTGCGGACCAGCGCGTAGCCGAGGACGGCGAGCATCGCGAGCACGGCCGGCGCGATCAGCAGGTAGGGCACCCAGCGGGCCGAAGGGCGCCAGCCGCCGGCCGCGCGGCCGACCCGCCCGCCGGGCGGGGTGCCGCGCGGCGGAGCGGGTGGGGCCTGTTCGATATCGACGGTCATCGCGCGCTACTCGCGGTTGATCCGGGCGGTGATCTCCGCGTCGGCCTCCTGGGCGGCGCCGGAGTAGTCCTCGCCGTTGAGCGCCTTGGTCATCAGTTCCTTTATGGGGTTGGGCCCGGTCTCGACATTGGCCCAGCCAGTGGTCAGCGGCGGCAGGAAGCCGACGTCGGCGGACCGCACCATGGCTTCCGCGAAGGTGCCGGCCTCGGGCTCGGCCGTGACGTCGGTGCGGTTGGGCACCACGCCGCCGGAGTTGGCGTCCACGTACCGCTGCGCCCACTCCTGGGAGGTGGCCATCCGCAGCCACTCGTTGGCGAGTTCGGGGTTCCCGGCACGCTCGGAGACGGCCAGGTTCGAGCCGCCGAGGAAGACGTGGCCGAGCTCGTCGGCGGTCTTGCCGGGGATCGGGAAGTAGCCGAAGTCGGCCTCGCCGCCCTGCTCCTCGATGGCGGCGACGGCGCCGGCCGCCTCCCAGCCGAGTCCGATCCAGGACGCGACCTCGCCGTTCGGCACCACCTCGGTGGACTGCTGGGGCGACGCCTCGTCGTTGTCGGTCGGGGAGTTCGAGAACGAATGGAGCTGGGCGTAGAAGTCCATGCCGGCCTCGCCGGCCGGGGTGTCAAGGGCGCCGGCCCAGCCGTCGCCGTCCTCGACGGCGAAGTTGCCGCCCTCGTCGGCGATGAAGCCGCCGAGCACGTAGTAGCTCTGTCCCGGCAGGTAGATGGGCTCGGCGTCGGTGTTGGCCTCGATGGCCTCCAGGGCCTCGATCCACTCGTCCCTGGTGGTGGGCACCTCGGCGCCGGCCTCCTCCCAGATGCTCCGGTCGTAGATGACGACCCGGTTGGCGCCGTACCAGGGCACGGCGTAGAGGGTGTCGTCGACCCGGCCCGAGGAGAGCATGGCCTCGTTCCAGGGTTCGTCGGCGAGGTCGCCGAGGTCGGCGAGGCCGCCGGTGTTGGCGTATCCGACGGTCTGGGTGTTGCCGATCTCCAGCACGTCGACGGTGCCGTCCTCGGACAGGGCCGTGGTGACCCGGTCCTGGATGCCGTTCCACTGCTGGGTCTCGACGTTGACGGTGACACCGTGTTCGGCCTCGAAGGCGGCGTTGAGCTCGGAGACCCAGGCCTCTGGCGCCGAGCCGTCCATGAGCCAGACGGTGATGGAGTCCGAGCTCCCGCCACCCCCGGCGCCGCTGCTGCCGTCGTCACCGCAGGCCGCCAGGCTGACCGTCAGGGTCATCATGCCGGCGGCGGCGATCAGCTTGCGCTTCACGATCCCGAGCCTCCGTAACGTTTAATGGTGGAGATACAAGAGGTGTAGACCAGTTGCCCGGGAGCTTGGACTAGACCAAGTCGGGGTGTCAAGAGTCCACGAGCGGCGCATGCTGTCCGTTACCGGACCGACATCTGTTCGGATCACACGCCGAACTCGGGCCCGTGCCACGATGTGAACTGCGATGTCTCGGAGGAGCCGGTGACGGCGGAGAACGCGGAAGGCGCCGCGCGGAAGAACGAATCGGGAAGGCGTGGTATGGCGAGAGACGGGGCGACGGTCGCGGGCTCACCCGCCGGCGCGGACGGGCCCGACCGCAGCCGGACCACGCGGGTGCCGAAGTACTACCGCCTCAAGCGCCATCTCCAGCAGATGACCGAGACGCTCCCGCCCGGCACCGCGGTGCCGCCGGAGCGTTCCCTGGCCACCGAGTTCGACACCTCGCGCACCACCGTCCGCCAGGCCCTCCAGGAGCTGGTGGTCGAGGGCCGGCTCGAGCGCATCCAGGGCAAGGGCACCTTCGTCGCCAAGCCGAAGGTCTCCCAGATGCTCCAACTCACCTCCTACACCGAGGACATGGGTGCCCAAGGCCTCGAACCTACCTCCCAGCTGCTGGAGATCGGCTACATCACCGCCGACGAGCGCCTCAGCCGTCTGCTCGACATCCCGCCGGGCGGCCGGGTGCTGCGCATCGAGCGGCTGCGGCTGGCGAGCGGCGAACCGATGGCGATAGAGACCACGCACCTCTCCCAGGCGCGCTTCCCCGCCCTGCGGCGCAGCCTGGTCCGCTACACCTCGCTCTACACGGCCCTCGCCGAGGTCTACGACGTGCACCTGGCAAGCGCCGAGGAGACCATCGAGACCTCGCTCGCCAACCCCCGCGAGGCCGGCCTGCTCGGCACGGACGTCGGCCTGCCGATGCTGATGCTCTCCCGCCACTCCCGCGACTCCACCGGCAAACCCGTCGAATGGGTCCGCTCCGTCTACCGCGGCGACCGCTACAAGTTCGTCGCCAACCTCGCCAGGCCGGGCCTGGCGTAGACCCGCCGGTGGGCCTACGCCGCACGCCTCCCTGGTCAACTGGGCTTCCTCTGGCCTAGATTCCGGCGAGTCAGTCAAGGAGGACAGGCGGGAGACCACCGTGCAATTCCCCACGCACGCACGACCACGCTCCATCGCCATCTGGACCACCGTCGCCGTCATCGGCGCCGTCGGCTGGTCCATGTTGGCGCTCTACCGCGGCGAGGAGGTGTCCGCCGCCTGGATGGTGGCGGCCGCGCTCGGCTCGTACGCCATCGGCTACCGCTTCTACGCCCGCTACATCGCGACCCGCGTGCTGCGTGCCGACCCGACCCGCGCCACCCCGGCCGAACGCGTCAACGACGGCGTCGACTTCCACCCGACCGACCGCCGCGTGCTGCTCGGCCACCACTTCGCCGGCATCTCCGGCGCCGGCCCCCTGGTCGGCCCGGTGCTCGCCGCACAGATGGGCTATCTGCCCGGCACCATCTGGATCATCGTCGGCGTCATCTTCGCCGGCGCCGTCCAGGACATGGTGGTGCTGTTCTTCTCCACCCGCCGCGACGGCAAGTCGCTCGGCCAGATCGCGCGCGAGGAGATCGGCCCGATCGGCGGCGTCGCCGCGGTCATCGCCGTCTTCGCCATCATGATCATCCTGTTGGCGGTGCTGGCGCTGGTGGTGGTCAACGCGCTCGCCGAGTCGCCCTGGGGCACCTTCTCGGTCGGCCTGACCATCCCCATCGCCCTCTTCATGGGCGTCTACCTGCGCTACCTCCGCCCCGGTCGGGTCGCGGAGGTCACCGTCATCGGCGTGGCGCTGCTGCTGCTCGCCATCGCCTCGGGCCGCTGGGTCGCCAACTCGGGGCTGGCGGACACCTTCACGCTCTCGCCGCGCACCCTCGTCGTCTGGCTGGTGATCTACGGCTTCGCGGCGTCCGTCGCGCCGGTGTGGCTGCTGCTGGTCCCCCGGGACTACCTGTCGACGTTCATGAAGATCGGCACCATCGTGCTGCTCGCCGCGGCCCTGGTGGTCACGCTGCCGACGCTGAAGATGGACGCCGTCACGGACTTCGCGAGCAACGGCGAGGGGCCGGTGTTCGCCGGCTCGCTCTTCCCGTTCGTGTTCATCACCATCGCCTGCGGCGCGGTCTCCGGGTTCCACGCCCTGATCTCCTCCGGCACCACGCCCAAGATGATCCAGAAGGAGACCCAGGTCCGCACCATCGGCTACGGCGCGATGCTGATGGAGTCGGGGGTGGCGATCATGGCGATCACCGCCGCCTGCGTGCTCGACCCGGGCGTCTACTTCGCGATGAACGCCTCGCCCGCGGTGATCGGCGACACCCTCCAGTCCGCCGCCGACACCATCTCCTCCTGGGGCTTCACCGTCACGCCTGAGCAACTCGCGGCCGCCGCGGAGTCCGTCGAGGAGGAGTCGCTGCTCTCCAGGACCGGCGGCGCGCCGACGCTCGCGCTGGGCCTCGCCGCGATCCTCGCGGACATCATCGGCGGCGACGCGATGATGAGCTTCTGGTATCACTTCGCGATCATGTTCGAGGCGCTGTTCATCCTGACGGCGATCGACGCCGGCACCCGGGTCGGCCGCTTCATCGTCCAGGACGCCATCGCCTCCGTCCACCCGAGGTTCGGCCGGATGCGCGCCACCAACTGGCTGCCCGGCATCGCGTTGAGCAGCGGCATCGTCGTCGCACTCTGGGGCTACCTGCTGTGGGTCGGCGTCAACGACCCGCTCGGCGGCATCAACACGCTGTTCCCGGTGTTCGGCATCTCCAACCAGCTGCTGGCGGCGGTGGCGTTGGCCGTCTGCACGGTGCTGCTGGTCAAGTCCGGCCGGCTGCGGTACGTCTGGGTGACGTTGCTGCCGCTCACCTGGCTCGCCGTGGTCACACTCACCGCGAGCTGGCAGAAGGTGTTCTCCGGCGACCCGGCGGTCGGCTTCTGGGCCCGGCGCGACCAGTACCAGGACGGCATCGACGCCGGACAACTGCTGCCCGGCGCACAGGACATGGACGACATGCGGACCATCGTCAACAACGCCACCCTCGACGCGGCGATCTCCGCGGTGCTGGCCCTGCTGGTGCTGATCGTCTTCGCCGACGCGCTGCGGGTGTGCGTGCGGGCCGTCCGCAACCCGGGCACGGCCCGGCTGCGGGAGTCCCCGCACGTGCCGTCGCGGCTGATCGCCCCGGCCGGCCTGATCCCGACGAAGGAGGAGCGCGCCGAGCTCGCCGCGGCGGGCCTGGGCCCGGGCGGCGGCATCCCAGAGCAGTCCAGGGGTGCGCGGAGCACGGCGAAGGTGGAGGCCGGCGAATGAGACGCGCGGCGGCCTGGCTGCGTTGGTACGTCACCGAGCTGACCGGCGAGAACGCCTACGCCCGCCACGTCGCGCGGGTCCGCGAGGTGGACCCGTCGGCGCCCGTGCCCTCCCGTCGCGCCTTCGAACGCGAGCGGGTCGAGCGCCGCTACGGAGATCCGCGCAACGGGGGCGGCGTCTGCTGCTAGCCCCTGCCGGGGCGGGGGGGGGGGGGTGTACCCCCCCCCCCCCCCCCCCCCCGGGGCCCCCCCCCCCCCCCCCGCCACCACCCGCCAGGCGGCGCCGCCGCGCAGCCCCGGTGGGGTGCCGGCGCGACCACCGACGTGCGCCCCGCCTCCGGCAGCTCTCCCCCGCCCGCCGATTCGGCCCACCGTCCCGGGCCGCCGGGCGGAGGCTGCGCCGCGCCCGTCTGACCGGCACCGCCGCGCCGCAGGCGCCGGCAGGCACCGGCCGGCGCGGCAGGTGCGCCGAAACCCGCTGGCGCGGGACGGGTCCCTGCTCCGAGAATCGGCGCTCGGTGGGACGGCGCCGGGCGGAGAGGGGCAGGACGTGGCCGAGCGGGGCGTGGCGTTGCGTGTCGTGGACGAGGAGACGCTGGGCGGGCTGCTCGCGGCGGCGGTCGCCGACGCGGCGCCCGAGGACGTGATGCCGCCGGTCGCCGGTCCGCCCGGGTGGACGGCGGACCGCCGGGAGGCGTTCCTGGCCTGGCACCGGGCCCGCGGCGCCGGGCTCGACGGGCCGGCCCGCGAGGCCACCTACGCCGTCGTCCACGACGGGCGGATCGTCGGTTCCGTGCGGCTGGCCAGGGCGGGCGCCCCCAGCGATCTCGAGACCGGCATCTGGCTCGGGCGCTCGCACCGCGGCCGCGGCATCGGCACCGCCGCCCTGCGGCTGCTGCGCGCGGAGGCGCGGCGCGTCGGCGGCCGGGTGCTGGTCGCCGACACCACGGCGGACAACGCACCGGCGGTCGCGGCCCTGCGGCGGCTCGGCGCCACGCTGAGCCGGCGGCCGGACGGCGTCGCGGTCAGCGCCAGGCTGCCGCTCGGCGAGTAGCCGCCCCGGGTCGGGAACCGTCGGGGCCGGCCGGACGTCCTTCCTGCGGCGGGGCGGGCCACCGGCGCGGCACCGCCCTCGCGCCCCGACCCCTCGCGACCGCAGCGGTGTCCCGATGACCAGCACCACCCACACGCCCATGAAAACCCCACCGCAGGCTGTCGCGCGGCCGACCCCGCGGTGGGGGTCGCGCCTGCCGTCGGACGGCGTGCTGCTGGCCATCGGGTTCTTCGTCGTCTACGCCACGCTCTCCGTCACCCGCCATCTCCGCTGGGAGAACCGTTCCTGGGACCTGGGGATATTCGAGCAGGCCATCGGCGCCTACGCCCGGCTGAGCGAGCCGGTCGCCGACCTCAAGGGGCCCGGGTTCCCGATACTGGGCGACCACTTCAGCCCGATCACGGCGCTGCTCGCGCCGCTGTACCGGGTCTTCCCGTCGCCCGTCACCCTGCTCGTCGCGCAGGCGGCCCTGTTCGCGCTCGCCGTGGTGCCGGTGACGCGTGGCGCGGCCTTCCTGCTCGGCCGCCCGGCGGGTGCCGCGATCGGCGCGGCGTTCGGCCTCTCCTGGGGCATGCAGCGGGCGGTGGACTTCGACTTCCACGAGATCTGCTTCGCCGTCCCGCTGATCGCCTTCTCCCTGGAGGCCGTGCTGCGGCAGCGCTGGCGCGCCGCGCTCTGCTGGTCGCTGCCGCTCCTGCTGGTCAAGGAGGACCTGGGCCTGACGGTGGCCGTGCTCGCCCTGGTGGTGGCGTGGCGCGCCCACCAGGCCGGGCACGTGCGGGCGACCAGGTCGGCACTGGCGGTGGCCGGGTTCGCCGTGCTGGCGTGCGCGCTGGTGATAGGCGTGGTGATACCGGGGTTCAACGCGGCCGGCGGCTACGACTACTGGGCCAAGGTGGACGAGGGCGGCGGCCCGCTGGACGCGCTGTTCACCGCGACCGACACCAAGCTGCGCACCCTGCTGTGGATCCTGGTCCCGACCACCGGGCTGCTGGCGCTGCGCTCGCCGCTGCTGCTCGTCGTGCTGCCGACACTCGCCTGGCGGTTCGCGTCGCAGGAGCCGAACTACTGGGGCACCGACTTCCACTACAGCGCCGTGCTGATGCCCGTCACGGCGCTGGCCCTTGCCGACGCCGTCGCCCGCTCCCGGGACTCCCGCAGGCCGTGGCTGCGGGCCTACGCCCGCCAGTTGCCCGCCGCGGCCCTGGCGGCCGCGCTGGCGCTCTCCACGACGCTGCCGGTCGCCACCCTCACGCACGCCGACACCTACCGCCCGGGGCCGGTCGCCGAGGCCGGTGAGCGGGTGCTGGCCGCCGTCCCCGACGGCGCGGACGTCGCGGCCAACGTCCGGCCCATCTCCCATCTCACGCAGCGCGCCCGGGTGTTCTGGATCGGCGACCCACGAACTCCGGCCCCCGAGTACGTCGCCTACTACGACCCGGCCAGGGACGCGGCCGGCATGCTCGCCTACGCCCGGCAGCTGTATCCGGACGCGGCCTACCGGGTGACGGCGAGTGAGGCCGGCTTCTGGGTGTTGCGCCGCGACTGACCGCCGCGCACATTCGCGATCGCACACGCGGAAACATCCCCACCCCGAGCCCGACCCGTCGCCGCACACCCTCGGGCCCCCATGCCACGGCGAGCACCCCGGCCGTGGGTCGACCCAACGGGCATTCGCTTGTTCGCTCCCCTCGCTCCGTCACCAAGGGGACACGGAACACAACATATAGGGGTGCTCAGTTGGGGCAGCACAAGATGTATGCTCTTCCTCGTTGTCGCCCAGGGGAATCCGGTGAGAGTCCGGAACTGTCCCGCAACGGTGTGCGACGGCGGGATCCGTCCCGTCTGTCGTCAAGTCCGGTCGCCTGGCTGGCAGCCACAGACGTCCGGGCCTCGAGGACTGGGCCGACGGACGCAGCGCGGCATGCCTTTGCCTTACCACACGCATGCCGGGTGCGCCCGTCCCGCCCGGCCCTCGAAAGCCCGCCGCGGAACGCCGCGCGCGACCCCGTTCGGGCCGGCGCTCCGCGGTCGATTCGGTTCGATTCGAGGGAGAGCATCGAGTGACCATCGCACCCGTCGCACCCGCGGAGCCGGTTACAGCCTCGCAGTCACCCACGCTGTCGAAGGTGCTGGCCGACCTCACCGGCGACCTGCCCGCCACCGACCCCGCGCGGGTCGAGGCGGCCGTGCTGCGCGGCCGGCACGCCGGCTCCGACGAGGCCGAGCTGCGCTCGCTGGCCATCGAGGCCGCCGCCGGCCTGATCGCCGAGGAGCCCCAGTACTCGCGCCTGGCGGCCCGGCTCCTCACCCTCGCCATCCGCGAGGAGGCCGCCGGGCAGGGTGCCGACTCGTTCTCCGCCTCCATCGCCGTCGGCCATCGCGAGGGCCTGATCGGCGACCGCACCGCCGGGTTCGTCCGCCGCCACGCCTCCCGCCTCGACGCCCTCGTCGAGCACGCCGTCACCACCGGCGCCGACGACCGCTTCGAGTACTTCGGGCTGCGCACCGTCGAGTCCCGCTACGTGCTGCGCCACCCGATCACCCGCAAGGTCATCGAGACCCCCCAGCACTTCCTGCTGCGGGTGGCCTGCGGCCTGGCCGAGGACGACTCGGAGCGGGCGCTGGCGGACGTGGCCGAGCTCTACCGGCTCACCAGCACCCTGGCGTACCTGCCGTCGTCCCCCACCCTGTTCAACTCGGGCACCCGCCACCCGCAGATGTCCTCCTGCTACCTGCTGGACTCCCCCGCGGACGAGTTGGACTCCATCTACGAGCGCTACCACCAGATCGCCAGGCTCTCCAAGCACGCCGGCGGCATCGGCCTGTCCTACTCCCGGATCCGGGCCCGTGGTTCGCTGATCCGCGGCACGAACGGCAAGTCCAACGGCATCGTCCCGTTCCTGCGCACCCTCGACTCCTCGGTGGCCGCCGTCAACCAGGGCGGCCGGCGCAAGGGCGCGGCCTGCGTCTACCTGGAGACGTGGCACGCGGACATCGAGGAGTTCCTGGAACTCCGCGACAACACGGGCGAGGAGGCGCGCCGCACCCACAACCTCAACCTCGCGCACTGGATCCCCGACGAGTTCATGCGGCGCGTCGAGGCGGACGCCGACTGGTCGCTGTTCTCGCCCGCCGACACGCCCGAGCTCGTCGACCTGTGGGGCGAGGAGTTCGACGCCGCCTACCGCCGCGCCGAGCAGGCCGGGCTCGCGCAGCGCACCATCCCGGCCCGCCAGCTGTACGCCCGGATGATGCGCACCCTGGCCCAGACCGGCAACGGCTGGATGACGTTCAAGGACGCCGCCAACCGCACCGCCAACCAGACCGCCAGGCCCGGCGCCATCGTGCACTCCTCGAACCTGTGCACGGAGATCCTGGAGGTCACGAACGACGGCGAGACGGCCGTCTGCAACCTGGGCTCGGTCAACCTCGCCGCCCACCTGGGCGACGACGGCGAGATGGACTGGGAGCGGCTCGACGCCACCGTGCGCACGGCCGTCGTCTTCCTGGACCGCGTCGTCGACCTGAACTTCTACCCCACGGCCCAGGCCGGCGCCTCCAACTCCCGCTGGCGGCCGGTGGCGTTGGGCGTGATGGGCCTGCAGGACGTGTTCTTCAGGCTCGGCCTCCCCTTCGACTCCCCCGCGGCGCGCGAGCTGTCCACCCGGATCGCCGAGCGCATCATGCTCACCGCCTACGAGACCTCGGCCGACCTGGCCGAGCGGCACGGCAGGCACCGGGCCTGGGCCGAGACCCGCACCGCCGACGGCGTGTTCCACCCCGACCACTACCCGGAGGCCACCGCCGCCTGGCCCGAGCGCTGGGCCGCGCTGCGCGAGCGCGTCGCCCACACCGGCATGCGCAACTCGCTGCTGCTCGCCATCGCGCCGACCGCGACCATCGCGTCCATCGCCGGCGTCTACGAGTGCATCGAGCCGCAGGTGTCCAACCTCTTCAAGCGGGAGACGCTGAGCGGCGAGTTCCTCCAGGTCAACTCGTACCTGGTCGACGAGCTCAAGAAGCTCGGTCTCTGGCACGACGCGACCCGCGAGGCGCTGCGCGAGGCCAACGGCTCGGTCGCCGAACTCCCCGGCCTGCCGGACGAGTTGAAGGCCCTGTACCGGACCGCGTGGGAGCTGCCGCAGCGCGCCCTGATCGACATGGCGGCGGCCCGCACCCCGTACCTGGACCAGAGCCAGTCCCTGAACCTGTTCATGGCCGCGCCCACCATCGGCAAGCTCAGCTCGATGTACGCCTACGCGTGGAAGAAGGGCCTCAAGACCACCTACTACCTGCGCTCGCGCCCGGCCACCCGGATCGCCCAGGCGGCCCGCGCCGCCGCCCCCGCCGTCACCGTCGTCCCCGAGCAGGCCGTCGCCTGCTCCCTGGAGAACCCCGAGTCCTGCGAGGCCTGCCAGTGACCACCACCGTCCCCACCAAGAACCTGCTCGACCCGGGCTTCGAACTGACGCTCCGCCCGATGCGCTACCCGGCGTTCTACGAGCGCTACCGGGACGCCATCAAGAACACCTGGACGGTGGAGGAGGTCGACCTCCACTCCGACGTGGCCGACCTGGCCAAACTCTCGCCGGGCGAGCAGCACCTGATCGGCCGCCTGGTGGCGTTCTTCGCCACCGGCGACTCGATCGTCGCCAACAACCTGGTGCTGACCCTCTACAAGCACATCAACTCCCCCGAGGCCAGGCTCTACCTGTCGCGGCAGCTGTTCGAGGAGGCCGTGCACGTCCAGTTCTACCTGACGCTGCTCGACACCTACCTGCCCGACCCGGACGACCGCGCCGAGGCGTTCGCGGCCGTGGAGAGCATCCCGTCCATCCGCGAGAAGGCGCAGTTCTGCTTCCGCTGGATCGACTCGGTGGACGACCTCGACCGGTTGGAGTCCAAGGCCGACCGCCGCCGCTTCCTGCTCAACCTGATCTGCTTCGCGGCCTGCATCGAGGGGCTGTTCTTCTACGGCGCCTTCGCCTACGTCTACTGGTTCCGCTCGCGCGGCCTGCTGCACGGCCTGGCCACCGGCACCAACTGGGTGTTCAGGGACGAGAGCTGCCACATGGACTTCGCGTTCCACGTGGTCGACACGGTCCGCGAGGAGGAGCCGGACCTGTTCGACGAGGAGATGGAGCGGCAGGTCACGGACATGCTGAAGGAGGCCGTGGAGGCCGAGCTCCAGTTCGCCCGCGACCTGTGCGGGGAAGGACTGCCCGGCATGAACACCGACTCCATGCGCGAGTACCTGGAGTGCGTCGCCGACCAGCGGCTGGCCCGGCTCGGCCTCAAGCCGGTCTACGGCTCCCGCAACCCGTTCGCGTTCATGGAGCTGCAGAACGTCCAGGAGCTGACGAACTTCTTCGAGCGCCGCCCGTCCGCCTACCAGGTGGCGGTCGAGGGCAACGTCTCCTTCGACGACGAGTTCTGACCCGCGCCCTCCGCCGACCGGCCCGCCGCAGCTCCCGCGCGGCGGGTCGGTCGGCTTTCAACCGCGCCGGGCGAGCAGCGCGACGACCTCCACCCGCTCCACGAACTCCCGCCGCCCGCCAAGCGCACGGCCCAACTCCTCGGCGAAGGCGGCGCGTTCCCCGGGCGGCGGCAGCGCGCTCGGCGGCATCGCGGAGAACACCTCGCCGACCAGTCGGCCGAGGTCGAACGCGTGCTCGTGGCCGTGGGCGACCTCCCGCACCTCCCGGAATCCCGCGGCGGCCAGCGCCCGCGCGTAACGGCGGCGGTCCTCGGCGCCGGTGCCACAGGTGGCGACGAGTTCGGTGTCCAGGCGTCGTTCCAGGAAGGCGCGCAACGCGCGTGACCAGTCGGCGGGTTGGAGCCACAGCGGGGTCCCGTTGGAGACCACACCGACGCCGCCGCCGGGGCGCAACAGCGGAGCGAGGGCGGGAAACAGCGCGTCGGGGTCCATCCAGTGCAGGGCCTGTCCGATGACGACAAGGCCGAGGCCGGGCCCGCCAACGAGCGGAGCCAGCGCGGGCACGTCGCGGTCGGCGCCGAGGACCCAGGTCACGTTCCGCACCCCGTCGCGCTCGGCGGCGGCACACGCCTGCCGCAGCATGTCCGGCTCCGGGTCCATGCCGACGGCCGCCCTCGCTCGCGCGGCGAGCGGGATGGCGAGTTGGCCGGTGCCGCAGCCCAGATCGAGGACGACGTCCTCGGCGCCGAGGCCGACGTGTTCGGCGAGCGCGTCGAGCACCGGAGCCGGATAGCCCCGGCGGAAGGCGGCGTGGAACGCGGCGACCTCGCCGCCGAAGGAAACCGTCACACCGGCTTCCTGCCCGGCACGGCCCGGGCCAGGCTCTGCCGTCGGCCAAGTCCTGTCCGGGCGTTCTTCGAGGAGCAGCCCGCGGCGTCAGACGCGGTGCTCCCCCAGCTAACGGCCCCCAGCTAACGGCCCCCAGCTAACGGCCCTTAACTAACGCTGGGAGGTACCCCCAGGGAGGTACCCACCATTCGCTTCGCTCAAGGCACCCCCACGCGGCGGAGCCGCACATCGACAGCAGCGCAGCTCATACTCGGCCGTACTCGCGCGCAGCGCCCGATATGCCGCTCCGCGACGCGGGGTAACGCAACGAGGTGCCGTAGCTGGCGTCGCGGCATCGAAGAAGATCGCCCCGGACAGGGCCTAAGCCGCCGGGGGGATGCCGAGGGTGCGGACGAGGTGGGTCAGCTCCTCCTGGAAGAGCTTCTCGGGGCTGGTGGTCTGGGTGTTCAGGTGGCCGTAGATCTCCAGGGAGACCAGGCCGTGCAGGCGACCCCAGATGCTGAGGGCGAGGGCCACGGCGGCCGGCGGGAGGTCGGGGAAGGCGGGGCGGACCTTGGCCAGCAGACCCGGGTCGAAGTCGGACCACTGGAACTCGCTGTCGCCGTAGAGGCGTCGGGCGTGCGGCCAGGCGGCGTCCGCGACGGCGGTGAGGACCAGGCAGACGCGCTGTGCGGCGTCCGGGGCCGGGCCGCCCTCGGGGGGCTGGTAGCCGGGGACCGGGTCGCCGTAGACGAGCCGGAAGCCCTCGGGGTTGGCCAGGGTCCAGTCGCGGAAGGCGCCGGCCCAGGCGCGGATCCGGGTGGCCGGGTCCTCGCCGGCCGTCGCGTCCCAGGCCGCGCCGACGGTGTCGGCCAGCGCGGTGTACAAGTCCCTGATCAGCGTGGTGACGAGGGCGTCGCGGGTGGCGAAGTAGCCGTAGATGGCGTTGGCCGTCATGCCCATCTCCCGGGCGATGGCCCGCAGGGTGATGGCGTCGGGCCCGCCCTCGGCCATCAGCGCGAGCGCGACCTGCTTGATCTCGGCCGTCGTCTCGGCCCGCAGCCGCTCGCGCCGATTCCTGGTGCCGGTGCCTGCCATCCGCACACTCTACAGCGTCACTGAGCCGATTGCCGTTTCAAAACTTCACGCCGTATAGTTCCCACACGCCGTACCAAACCAGTCAGGCAGGAGCTCAACCATGCACATCGGAGTGATCGGGGCCACCGGCACCATCGGCAGCCGGGTCGTCAGCGAGGCGCTCGACCGAGGCCACCGCGTCACGGCCTTCAGCCGCGACGCCTCGACGATCGGGGACGACCGGGAGAACCTCGCCTGGGCCAGCCTCGACGTCCTCGACCCGGACGCCGTCGCCGCCGCACTCCCCGGCCTCGACGTCCTCATCAGCGGCTTCCAGCCCGGCAACGCCGCCAAGGACTTCGCCGACACCGTCGAGCGCTCGATAGCCGACCCCACCCGCTACGCCACCGCGGCCCGGTCGCTGCTGAAGGCGCTGGAGAGCCGGCCACGCGTCCGACTCATCGTGATCGGCGGCGCCGGCAGCCTGGAGATCGCGCCGGGGGTGGTGCGGGCCGACTCGGACGAACTCCTGCACGAGGCCCTCGACCAGCTCGGACTGCCCAGGGAGTACGCGGCGGCGGTGCGCGGCCACCGGGACGCGCTCAACGTGCTGCGCACCTCGAACCGGCTGTGGACCTACTTCAGCCCGGCCGAGGAGATCGCCCCCGGCGAGCGCACCGGCCGCTACCGCCTCGGCGGCGACCAGCCGGTCCTCGACGCCGCGGGGCGCAGCCGGATCTCGGTGGAGGACGCCGCCATGGCGCTGGTCGACGAGGCCGAACTGCCGCGCTTCGTCCAGCGCCGCTTCACCATCGGCTACTAGAAGGACGGACGACCGACTCGGCGGTTCCCGTGGGGGACGGCATCAGAGGCGAGAACGTGGCGGCACGGGAATGGGGAGGAGGGCGCGACAGGAAGGGATACACCCGATGGCGGGACATCCGTGACAGCTACGTCGAGCGCGCGGGCGGCGAGGAGGCTCTCACGCGAGGCAGGGGGGATCAGGGCGATGCCGATCACCCTTCAGGAGTCGTAGACGGCCGATCGATGCCCGACCTGGATGGCCCACACCACGAGATCGCCGTTGTCGATGGTGTAGATCACACGGTAGTCGCCGACCCTCAACCGGCGTCGATCCGGTTGGGAGACGAGTGACGTGGTGTGGAGGCCGAGCGGATCCGCCTCCAGTTCGGTGAGCTTGGCCAGAATCCGGAGCGCCATGCCCCGGGGGATCTTTCGGAGCTCCGCTTGAGCCTCGGGATGGAAGACGGTGCGGTACCTACTCACTGCGCGCCAGCGTCTCCCTCATGACGTCCTCGAGGGGGACGCCGGCCACCGGCTTCGCCATGCGCTCGTCGATGATCCGGTTGATCTCGCGCTCCTCCCACTCCTGGTACCTGCGCAGGACATCGATCGGCACGACGGCGGCCACCTCCTTCCCCCGCCGTGTGATGACCGTGGGCGTGTCGTCGCGGTCGGCACGATCGACCACCTCGGCGAGATGGGAACGAACGTCGCGGATGGACTCTATGGGCATCTTGACCATTTCTTCAGTGTACCGAGTGTGCCATGTGTACACCACGCCCCCGCACAGCCTCCTGGACGGGCCCCAGGGCTGTGTCGCCTCGCTGCGGCTCGGCGTCTGAGGGAGCGGCGGGGGCCGGCGCGGCCCCCGCCGCGGGGCGTCGGGCGTCAGATGCCGCAGCTCGGCGCCGACCAGAAGCGCGAGGACCGGTTGGCGACGTGGGCGTGGTCGTTGTGGTCCGGGTAGCCGGGGCCCAGGATCTCGTTGAAGCCGTGGTAGCGGGCGCGCTGCGCGAGGGTGCACAGCGAGGGCGTGCCGGTCAGGTCGACCCCGTCGCCGTAGAGGTGCCGGCTGGTTGAGGAGCCGCCGGCCGCGTTGTTGCAGGCGTAGGAGCGGAAGCCGCTGCTGACGGTGATGGCCCGGTCGCCGAGCGCGTGCCGCAGGGCCTCCAGTTTCCACATGCTGACCAGCGCGTTGGCCCTGGCCGTCGCGGCGCTGACCGCGCCGCCCGACCAGTCGGAGTTGCAGCGGTTGAGCTCGGCGTAGCTGAAGTGGACGGGCGTGCAGTCGGCGTCCTGGAGCGCGTAGATCTGGTTGAAGGTCTGAGAGCCGGCGACGCCGTCGGCGCTGAGGCCGTACGCCTGCTGGAAGCGGGTGACGGCGGCCGCGGTGGCGGGGCCGTAGGAGCCGTCGATGGCCAGCACCTCGCCGTAGGCCGGGTAGCCGGCGACCCGGATCTGGAGCTGCCGGACGTCCTCGCCGGAGGCGCCCTGGCCGAGGGTGCGGTTCCAGGTGTAGCAGGCGTCGGCCTGGGCCGTGCCGGCCGTGAGGACCCCGCCGACCAACACCACTGAGGCGATCATGACAAGTGACAGAAGGAGACGTGCCGCGTGTCTGAGCATGCCGACAGCGTGGCCGAGGGGTCAACGCGCGTCAACCGTGCGAAGCCGAAAGGGCCCCGAAGGGCCCTACACGGCACGGCGGTTCAGTCGTTGGGCACCGTCTCGTAGCGCGGGGTGCCCTCCTCCATCATCTTCAGGGCCTTCTTGCGCTCCCGCTTGGAGAGCCGGTCGATGTACAGCCGGCCGTGGAGGTGGTCCGTCTCGTGCTGCAGGCAGCGCGCGAAGTAGCCGGTGCCGCGCACCGCGATCGGCTTGCCCGTGGCGTCCTGCCCCCGCACCACCGCGACATCGGGCCGCGCCAACTCCGCGTAGGCCGTCGGCACCGACAGGCAGCCCTCGTTGTTGTCGTCCAACACCCGCTCTTCGGCCGGCAGTTCGTCGAGCACCGGGTTGCAGACCACGCCCACGTGCCGCACGCCGTCGTCGTCGGCGCAGTCGTAGACGAAGACCTTCAGGTCGACGCCGATCTGGTTGGCCGCCAGGCCGACGCCCTCGGCCGCCCGCTGGCTGGCGAACATGTCGTCGATCAGCGCGGCGAGCTCGTCACCGAACTCCGTGACGTCCTTGACCTCCCGGTGCAGCAGCGGGTGCCCGAAGACGGTGATCGGCCGGGCCGTGCCCCGCTCGCGGTGCGCGCGCTCCCGCTCCTCGCAGTCCTCGGTGTCGACGACGAACTCGTCGCTGATCCGCTCATCGGTGTCTTGCTGCGCCATGGTGTCCGCCGTCTGCCTTCCGGGGTGCTGCTCGCGGTAACCCGTACAGCTTACGGCGCCCGCCGGCCGGCCCGAGCTGCCTCCGCGGAGAAGGGCGACCGGCTCAGCAGACCTCTTCCAGATCACGCCAGTCCCTGGTGTCCTCGCTGTCGGCCACCCAGCCGTCCAGCAGCCCCCGCACCAGCTGCTCGGGCGCAGCCAGGCCGCACTCGCGCTCCGGGGACCACAGGGCGCCCGTGCCCGTGTGCCCGAGCGGCCCGGGACGCCCCGGCACGCTGTGGTCGTGCGGGTCGTGCTGGGCCAGGCCGTCGCCCTGCTCGCTCGGCATCCGGCTCTCCGAGCAGGCACGACACAGCAGCCGGACCGACGACGACCAGTCCTCGGCCGCGTAGCCCGCGTCGGCCGCCAGCCGCTCCAGCGCGTCCCGGTCGGCCTCGGTCGCCGCCTCGATCAACACCACCCAGGTGGGCACGGCGGACGGCGCCCACAGCTCGATCTCGTCGAAGACCGGGTAGACCGAGGTGACGCCCCCGGCGGTCATGGTGCGCTCGCCGCGCGGCACGCCGTCGTGCAGCACCACCTCGCCCCAGCGGCGGCCGGAGGACGGCAGCGGGATGTTCTGCACCTCGATCCTGGCCGGGTCGAGCCGCCGACCCCAGACCACCTCGGCCTCACCCTCGGGCGAGAGCCGCACCGCGGCCCCGCCCAGGTCCATGCCGAGCGGCTCACCCCCGGCCGCCGAGCCGGCGTCCGGCACCGGCAGCCCGTACGCCTGCCAGGCACGCCGGGCCAGCGGCCAGTCCTGGAGGGCGGTGGCGGCGATGCCGACGTTCCACCAGTCGGGTGCGCCGGTGTCCTTCTCCAGCAGCGCCACGGCCCGCAGCCCGGCCGACCTCGCCTGCTCCCAGTCGTGCCGGAACTTGTACAGCAGGGCCAGGTTGAACCAGGACTCGGACAGCCAGGGCTCGAGATCGGCGGCACGGGTGAGCAGCGCGCCCGCGTCCTCGTAGCGGCCGTCGTCGATGAGGGTGAACGCCCGGTCGGTGGCAAGCCGCCAGTCCGAGGACGGCCGCTGCCTGACCCTGCCGAAGATCCTCACATGTCCCGCCTGATTCCCGCTTCACAGCGTCTACTTCACAGTCTTCCTGTCCTGACCCGATGGCATCCAACCATGGGGAGGTTGGGGAGGACAGGTGCCTGCTCACAGCATGGGGCAGGGGGCGGGGACGCGCGAGACGGCATCGGGCGGGAGGGTGGGGAAGGGGCCGCGCGCCGGGCGTGCGCGGTCTCCCGGACGACTCCGATCGGGTGAACCGCCGGCGCGGCGATCAGCCGGCGGGCTGCCCCGGCGCCTGCTCCCCGGCGCCCGCGCCGCCGCCCCGCTCGCTCCTGATCAGGTCGATCCGGCCGAGCACCTTGGCCCGCAGGTCCGACGGCACGTCGTCATGGCCGCAGCAGCGCTTGACCAGCTTCTTCACCGACTGCTCCAGGCCGTACTTCTCCAGGCACGGCGAGCACTCGTCGATGTGCTCCTGGATCTTGGCGCAGTCCCCGTCCGGCATCTCGCGGTCCAGGTACTCGTAGATCCGGTCCAGGACCTCCGAGCAGTCCTTGGGGCGCGACGGTTCGCCACTTCCGGTCATGATCCAGCGCCTTCCTGAGCCGCCCCGGCGGGGACGAGGCCGCGCTCCCGCGCGTAGTCCTCGAGCATGTCGCGCAGCTGACGCCGACCGCGGTGCAGCCGGGACATCACCGTGCCGATGGGGGTTCCCATGATGTCGGCGATCTCCTTGTAGGCAAACCCCTCGACGTCGGCGAGGTAGACCGCGATGCGGAACTCCTCGGGGATCGCCTGCAGGGCCTGCTTGACGTCGGAGTCCGGCAGGTGGTCGAGGGCCTGGGACTCGGCGGAGCGCAGGCCGGTCGACATGTGCGACTCGGCGCGCGCCAGCTGCCAGTCCTCGATGTCCTCGGCGGCACTGCGCTGCGGCTCCCGCTGCTTCTTGCGGTAGGAGTTGATGAAGGTGTTGGTGAGGATGCGGTACATCCACGCCTTGAGGTTGGTGCCCTGGCGGAACTGGTGGAACGAGCCGTACGCCTTGGCGTAGGTCTCCTGGACCAGGTCCTCGGCGTCGGCCGGGTTGCGCGTCATGCGCAGCGCGGCCGAGTACATCTGGTCGAGGTAGCCGAGGGCGTCCCGCTCGAAGCGTGCGTTGCGCTCGGACTCGGTCTCCTCGTGGGACTCCTCGTGCGCGCCGTCGTCCGTGCCGGTGACCGGACCCACCTCCTCCGCGAAAACGATGAGCCCGGGGGCGGACCCACCCGCTTCGGAGGATAGACGACCGGGGGCGGGCTTCGCCGGTCGGGACGACCGCTCGGCGGCCAGCCGGAGCGTCGCCCAGTCGACCTCCGCGGCCCGCTGGACGAGCGTGCTTTCGGCGCGGGGCGGGCAGGCGATGGAACCCATGGAGCTGGTCTCCCTCTCCCTCTCGGACGTCATGACGTCTGCCACAACGCCACGCGCCCCCGCCGCATTCCCCGGCTCGGCCTAGAAGAGGGTCTCCTCCTCGGGGGCCGGCAGCTCCCGCACGAGCTCTGGACCGTTGTTCCTGACGTTGCTGACCTCGGTCGGCACCGGATAGGCCCGGAACCGGCCGGTCGGCAGGTCCTCGAGCAGCGGCCGTATCGCCTCCGGCTCGGTCCGCGCCGGGTCGAGCCAGGCGTCCCAGCGCTCAGGCGGCAGCGCGACCGGCATCCGCGGGTGGATGTCGGCCAGGGCCCGGGGCGCCACGCTTCCCGCCCCGACGCCCGCCGGCTCGGGCAGCGGCGCGGTCTCGGCCTCGGTGGTCAGCACCGTGCAGGTGACCCACCAGGCCCGCGGGTGGTCGTCGGGCAGCGTCGCGTCCCGCCAGAACTCGTAGAGACCGGCCAGTGCCATCACGGAACCGTCCAGGGGCGTCACGAAGTACGGCTGCTTGCGGGGCCGCTTCCGCTTCCCCTTCTCCTCTTCCTTCCGCTCCTCGCCCCCGGTCACCCACTCGTAGTAGCCGTCGGCGGGGATCAGGCAGCGGCGGGAGGCGAAGGGGCGCCGGTAGGACGCCTTCTCGTGGACGGTCTCCATCCGGGCGTTGATCATCATCGCCGCCTTCTCGGGCGACTTGGCCCACGACGGCACGAGCCCCCACCGCAGCGTCCGCAGCTGCCGCACCGGCTCGGGCCCCGCGTCCCGCATGGGCCGGTCGAGCACGGCGTACACCTCCTTGGTGGGCGCCACGTTCCAGTCAGCGGGAAGCGTCTGCTCCGCGTCCCACAGCTTCACGTCGAACAGGCCCACCAGATCCTCGGGTCGCCGGCTGGCCGCGTACCGTCCACACATGCGACCCCAGGGTAGTCGCTGCCTCTCCGTTCCCGTGTTCGGAGGCGTGGGGTGGCAGGGCCGGTGGCGCGCCTGGGATCCTCGGGGCCATGTCGAGCGACACCGCGGGACGGTACCGGGTCGGTGAGACGGCCCTGTTGGTCGTGGTGGAGGCGGCCGAGCCGGTGGTCGGGGGGTGGCGGCGGCGGTTCGACCGGTCGGCGGCGGCCGGGGTGCCGGCACATGTGACGGTGCTCGTGCCGTTCCTGGACGTGGCGAGGATCGATGACGGAGTGCTCGGGGAGCTTCGAGAACTGTTCGCCGCGCACCGGCGGTTCACCGTCCGGTTCGAGGGGTTCGGACGGTTCCCCGACGTGTTGTATCTCGCGCCGGAGCCGGCTGGCCCGGTGCGGGCGCTGACCGAGGCCGTCGTGGCGCGGTGGCCGGAACTGCCGCCGTACGGTGGCGTGTTCGCGGAGGTCGTGCCGCATCTGACCGTCGCGCACGGTCAGCCGGAGGACGTGTACCAGGAGGCGGAGGCCGCGCTGGGCGGGCGGCTGCCGCTCAGCGCCAGCGTCCGCGCGGTCGAGCTCTGGGGAAGTGACGGGGATCGTTGGCGCCGGCGGGCCCGGTTCCCCCTGCCCGCACCTCGTTGACATGGGCGCGGCAAGCGCTTACCTTGTCGGCACGCTCTAGAAAGCGCTTGCGCCCCGAAGGTGTGGGACCACCTTCCGGCGCCGCGGAGTCGCCCCTTCACCCCCACGGAAGGGAACAACCTGTGCGCATTCCAACGAAGTTATCCCTCGGAACCATCCTCTTCGCGGCCGTGGCCGCGCTCCTGCCCCCCACCGCCGGCGCCGCCCCCGGCGCGCTCGCCGGCGCCGACGGGTTCGCCTCCGTCGACGCGCTGGGACAGGACGGCACGACCGGCGGCGCGGGCGGGGCCACCGTGACGGCCACCACCACGGCGCAGTTCCTGGACTACATCGCCCGTCCCGAGCCGCTGGTCGTGCAGGTCAGCGGCGTGATCACGCTGCCGACCGGGGACAGCGACGGCATGCACGACGTGGCCTCGGACAAGACCGTCGTCGGCCTGGGCAGCACGGCACGGCTGACCGGCGGCGGGCTGAACATCGGCCTGCCGGTGGACGACGACACCACCTCGCCGCCCGCCGACGCGGTGCACAACGTGATCATCCGCAACATCGCGTTCGACGGCGCCACCGACGACCTGATCAACGTGCAGATGTTCTCGCACCACGTCTGGATCGACCACAACGACTTCTCGAACGGCGACGACGGCGCGGTGGACATCAAGCGCGGTTCGGACTACGTCACCGTCTCCTGGAACCGCTTTCACGACCACGACAAGACGTCCCTCGTCGGGCACGACGACGAGAACGCCGCGCAGGACACCGGCCGGCTGCGGGTGACGTACCACCACAACTACTTCGACGCCTCCGACCAGCGCAATCCGCGGGTCCGCTTCGGCGAGGTGCACGTCTACAACAACTACTACCGCGACAGCAGTTACGGCGTGGCCTCGACGATGAACGCCGGCGTGACGCTGGAGGGCAACTACTTCTTCAGCGTCAACAACCCGGCCCGGGTGGACTTCAGCGGCGATCTCGGGCGCCTCGTCCAGCGCGACAACATCCTCGTGGACTGCAACCACGAGATCGAGACGCGCGGCACCGTCACCGCCCCGAGCCAGTCCTACGCCTACACCGCAGACCCCGCCTCCACCGTGCCCACCGTCGTCCCCGCCGGGGCCGGCGTCGGGAAGATCTGACGAGCCGAGGAGAACCGCCATGAGCACGCAGGACTTCGCACGCCGTCCCTCGATCAGCCGGCGCGGGCTGCTGGCCGGCGCGGCCGCGACCGCCGCCGCCCTGGCCACCGGGGCCGCGACGACCGGCACGGCACACGCCGCACAGCGGGCGTTCGCGTCGACGCCCGACGGCTTCGCCTCCGTCAACGCCCTCGGCCAGAACGGCACCACCGGCGGCGCCGGGGCGCCGGTGGTGACGGTCAGCGACGCCGACACCTTCCTCGACTACTGCGACCGCAACGAGCCCTACACGATCCAGGTGCAGGGCACCATCAACATCACCAGCAAGCAGGCGCTGCGGTCCAACAAGACCGTCGTCGGCCTGGGGGCGAACGCCACCATCGCCGGCGGCGGCCTGGACATGTACCGCCGGCAGAACGTGATCATCCGCAACCTCCGCTTCGTCGGCGCCGAGGACGACGCGATCAGCGTCCAGCAGGACTCGCACCACATCTGGATCGACCACTGCTACTTCGCCGAAGGACTCGACGGCGCCATCGACATCGTCCGGGCCGCCGACTACATCACCGTGTCCTGGAACCACTTCGACGGCTTCGACAAGTCGATCCTCATCGGCCACTCCGACGGGAACGCCAGCCAGGACACCGGCAAGCTGCGGGTGACGTTCCACCACAACTACTTCGACGGCAGCCGGCAGCGCCACCCGCGGGTGCGGTTCGCCGAGCCGGTCCACGTCTACAACAACTACTTCCGGAACAACACGCTCTACGGCGTGGCCTCGACGGAGAACGCGGGGGTGCTGGTGGAGGCCAACTACTTCGAGAACGTCCCCCACCCCGTCTACTCCGGCTACGACGAGAGCGGCCCGGGACGGGTCGTCGAGCGCGACAACGTGTACGCGGGCAGCGGCACGCCCCAGACCCTGGGCACGGTCGTGGAGCCCCGCACCTACTACGCGTACACCCCGGACAACCCGTCGACGCTGCCCGGCACGGTCCCGGCCGGCGTGGGCACCGGGAAGATCTGAGGGGCGGCGAGATGAAGGACCACCGTTCCCCGATCAGCCGGCGCGGGCTGCTCGCCGGCACGGCCGCGACCGCCGCCGCCCTCGCCACCGCCAACGTCACGACGGGTACGGCACACGCCGCACCGCGGACGTTCGCCTCGACGGCCGACGGCTTCGCCTCGGTCAACGCCCTCGGCCAGAACGGCACCACCGGCGGCGTCGCGGGACCCACCGTCACGGTGACCAACGGCACGGACCTGGCGAGCGTCGCCGGCGCCAACACGCCCTACGTGATCCTGGTGTCCGGTCGCGTCCAGGTGGACGACATGGTGACCGTGGTCGCCAACAAGTCGATCATC
This sequence comes from Streptomyces sp. NPDC127098, assembly GCF_042722465.1. Taxonomy (NCBI): domain Bacteria; kingdom Bacillati; phylum Actinomycetota; class Actinomycetes; order Kitasatosporales; family Streptomycetaceae; genus Streptomyces; species Streptomyces sp. NPDC127098. Next base: position 32,981 of record NZ_JBHXFJ010000028.1, on the reverse strand, counting down.
GGCGTCGGTTCGACGGCGGAGATCACCGGCGGCGGGCTCCAGCTCGGCTCCACCACCCGCCCCGGCAACAACGTCGTCATCCGCAACCTCCGCTTCACCGGCGCCTCGGACGACTCGGTCAGCGTCACCAACTCGGCCCACCACGTGTGGATCGACCACTGCGACTTCTCCGACGGCTACGACGGCCTGCTCGACATCAAACGGCAGTCCGACTACGTCACCGTCTCCTGGAACCACTTCCACAGCCACAGCAAGACCTGCCTGGTCGGGCACTCCGACAGCTACACCGCCGACCGCGGCAGGCTGCGCGTCACGTACCACCACAACTTCTTCGACGGCACCGAACAGCGGCACCCACGGGTGCGGTTCGCCGAGCCCGTCCACGTCTACAACAACTACTACCGGAACAACGCGCTCTACGGCGTGGCCTCGACCGAGGACGCCGGCGTGCTGGTGGAGGCCAACTACTTCGAGAACGTCCCCCACCCCGTCTACTCCGGCTACGACGAGAGCGGCCCGGGACGGGTCGTCGAGCGCGACAACGTGTACGTGAACTCGGGCACGCCCCAGACCCTGGGGACCGTGGTCGAGCCGCGCACCTACTACTCCTACACGCCCGACGACCCGCGCACCCTGCCGTCCGCCGTGCCGGCCGGCGTGGGCGTCGGCCGGATCTGAGCGGCGGAGGTTCACGATGAGGCTCACGATGAGACTGAACGTGCTCGCGGCGGCGGCCGTCGCCACGCTTGCCCTCTCCGGGGCCACGCCGGCGACCGACCCCTCCGGCCGGCAGGTGGCCTCCGGCGTGGCGGCCGAGGCGGCTCCGACCGGCTTCGCGTCCGTCAACGCCTGGGGTCAGAACGGCACCACCGGCGGCGCCGGCGGGCCGACGGTCACCGTGTCGACGGCGGCCGACCTGATCGCCGAGATCCGCGCCGACGGACCGCGGATCGTGCAGGTGAACGGCATGATCACGCTGCCCGACGGGATGTACGACATCAGCTCAGACAAGACCGTCATCGGCCTCGGCGCCGACTCGGGCATCACCGGCGGCGGCTTCAACATCGGCCTGCCGGCGGACGACTCCGTCACCTCGCCGCCCGCGAACGCGGTGCACAACATCATCATCCGGAACCTGAACTTCCGGGACGCCAGCGACGACTCGATCAACGTCCAGATGTTCTCGCACCACATCTGGATCGACCACAACGACCTCGCCCAGGGCTACGACGGACTGATCGACATCAAGCGCGGCGCCAGCTACCTCACCGTCTCCTGGAACCACACCCACGACCACACCAAGAACATGCTGCTCGGCCACGACGACGACAACGCGGCCCAGGACACCGGGCGGTTGAAGGTCACCTACCACCACAACTGGTACGACCGGACGCCGCAGCGCAACCCGCGCGTCCGCTTCGGCGAGCCGGTGCACATCTACAACAACTACTACCACCGCAACTCCGACACCGGCCCGGCCTGCCAGGCGGACTCCGGCTGCTGGATCGAGGGCAACTACTTCGAGGACGTCGAGGAGCCCATGACCAACAGCTACTCGGGACCCGACGGCCGGATCGTGGAGCGGAACAACGTCTTCGTCGGCGAGGAGGCCGGCGAACCGGTCGTCGGCGGCTCGGTCCAGAACCCGGCGACGTACTACTCCTACCCGCTGGACGACGCGGCGGACGTCAGAACCATCGTGACGAACGGCGCCGGGACCGGTCGGATCGGCATCTGAACTACAGTGACGGTGGGCCGTGACTGGCGCTGAGGTGGAGCACCACCGGGGAGCGGCCCCCGGAACGGGTTGATGCCGTGCGCCTGGGCGTTGTCGTCACGATGCTCGGGAGCTCGGCATGCCCCATGTACACACCGCGGAACTGATGGACGGCACGGCGTTGGCCAGGCGGGTGCTGGGTGAGACGGCCGACCGGGCCGCCGCGCTCACCCGGCGCACGGGCGTCGCGCCCTGCCTGGCCACCGTGCTGGTCGGCGAGGACCCGGCCTCCGTCACCTACGTCCGGATGAAGCGCGCCCGGTGCGCCAAGGTCGGCATCACCTCGCGGCACGTCCCGCTGCCGGCCACGACCACCACGGCCCAGCTCGTCGAGACCATCGAGGGTCTTTCGCGGGACCCCGACGTGCACGGCATCCTGCTCCAGCACCCGGCAGGGCCCGGCATCGACGAGCGGGCCGCGTTCGAGGCCATCGCGCCGGAGAAGGACGTCGACGGCGTCACGACGCACTCCTTCGCCGCGATGAGCTTCGGCCTGCCGGGCTTCGTCTCGTGCACACCGGGCGGCATCATGCGGCTGCTCGACGAGTACGACGTCGACCTCGCCGGGAAGCGGGCGGTCGTCGTCGGCCGCAGCGCCATCCTCGGCCGCCCGGTCGGCATGCTGCTGCTGGCCCGCGACGCCACGGTGACGTACTGCCACTCCCGCACGGAGGACCTGCCCTCGGTGGTGCGGGAGGCCGACGTCCTGGTCGCGGCGGTCGGCCGCCCAAGGCTCGTCCGCGGCCAGGACATCAAACCGGGCGCGGTCGTGGTGGACGCGGGGTACAACGCGGGGAACGTCGGCGACATCGACGCGGAGGGCGCGATGAGCCGGGCGCGCCTGATCACCCCCGTCCCGGGCGGCGTCGGGCCGATGACGATCGCCGTCCTGCTGTCCCAGACCGTGGACGCGGCGACCGCGCAACGTGGCCTGGCGCCATGAGCGGGGACGAGCCACGGGCGCCGCTCGCCCCGGCGCAGGTCGCGGCATGAAAGCGCGATGAAAGCCCCCGCCGCCAGATTTGGCTCTCGGAACCGGAGACGGAGACCACACGGCGTGGAGGTAGTCATGAACCGACGCACAGCGGGTGCCACCCCATCCCCCGCCCCTCGGCCGCCGCGCACGGCGACGCGCGAGCGCGTCGTCCTCGCGGCCACCGCGCTCGCGCTGGCCGGCACGCTGGCGCTGCCGGCGTCCGGGGCGGCCGCGGCGGGGGAGGTCGGCGCCGCGGTCTACTCGTGCTCCAACGCCGAGTTCGAGAACGGGCGCTGGTACTACGGCTACTACAGCGGCATGACCGCCGTCCCCTCCGCTTCCGGCGTCACGTCGTCGGGCATCGAGGCGCAGTGCTCGCTTCGGCGGGCCAGCCTGGACCTCGGGCGCTCGGACATGAACCCCGGCACCATCGACGGCATCTTCGGGTCCAACTCGCAGGACGCCATGCGGGCGCTCCAGCGGTGGGTGAACACCACCTTCGGCAGCGGCACCGTGGGGGTCGACGGCTGGCCGGGCCCCGAGTCCTGGCCCTACCTGCGCATGTGGCACTGACCCACAGCGCGGAGCGAGGGGCCGGGGCTGGGTGCCCCGGCCCCTCGTTTCAGGGGTGGATCGGTGTTCCTACCGGCTCACAGGGGCGGGTAGGCGTTGTCCAGGAGCTCCTGGAACTGCGCGGAGAACCAGTGGCCGGAGAGCGGGGCGTCCGGGAGGGCGCCCGAGGGGTTGTTGTTGTTGCGCGGGTTGCCCTGGTAGGTCGGGTCGCACATCCGGTCGAAGCCCTTGCCCTCGTCGTTGGGGATCTCCCGGCTGGCGCCGTCGGACTCGCCCGGGGGCTTGATCCAGACGTAGGCGTCGATGCCGGAGGCGGGGGCGGCGGTCGGGCGCTCGCCGAGGCCGGCGCCGGCCTGGTTGCACCAGTTGCCGGCGTGGATCCGGCCGTCGACACGGCTGCCCTCGACGTAGGCGTTCACGTCGGTGCGCGGGCCGGGCCCGGCGGGCCGGTCGGAACCGCCCCAGCCGTTACGGGAGGTGTCGATCAGCATCCCGATGTTGGAGTTGAAGCCGGTGCTCACCAACTCCTGGCGGAAGCCCTGCGCGAAGGACTGGTTGTCGACGTAGCGGTTCCAGTCCACCCAGGTCGACTGCCGCACGGACGTGCCGTTGATCGAGTCGTTGATCGAGTAGTGCGGCTCGGTCGTCGGCCCGTAGTTGGCGGTGTTGACGATGAAGCCGTGCACGTCGTCGACCGTCGCCTCGCCGTGCGTGGCGGTCTGGTGGAAGAGGTCCGCCGAGGCGCCGAAGTTGTCGTCCCAGCCGATCCAGCCGTAGTGGCCGGCGTCGATGTAGTTGTAGACGTTGCCGACCGAGCCCAGCTCCGACAGCGCGTACGAGACGCCCTCGACGTAGTTGCCGTTGGCCTTCATCGTGTCGCACTGCGGCGTGGCCGTCGGGCGCGGGCTGACGTTGGTGACGAGGTTCGGCAGCGAGTCGATCTCGATCACCGCGGAGACCCGCAGGTTCGCCTCGTTCTCGTACTCCCGCAGGATGTCGGCGATGACGTCGATGTACTCGGTCTTGTAGCGGTCGATCTCCGTCGCGCCCAGCTCGCCGTTGGAGGCGAGCGCCGAACAGTCGCGACCCGGCAGGTTGTAGATCACGACCTGGAACACCAGCGGCGAACCGCCGGCCTGCTCCACGGCCTCGTCGAGGTGGTCACGCAGGCCCATGCCGCCGTTGACGCCCTCGATGGCGGCGATCCGGTCCAGCCAGACGCCGGTGGGCTCGTTCGCGATCGCCGAACCGCCCGGCTCGGCGGCGGCGCGGGCCGACCACTCCGGGTTCACGTACACGTCGGCCCCGACGTACGGGTTGTCCACGCGCGCCAGGGTCCCGGGGTCGTCGTTCGCCGAGGCCATGCCGAGCGTGCTGAGCGTGATGGCGAAAGCGCCGGCCAGGGCGCCGGCCGCGAACGCCGAGCGGCGTGCGCGTCGCCGGTGTGGGGGGTGTTCTGTGCGGCTCATCGCTGCTCTTCCTCCAGTTGTTCGCTGGTTGTTTCGCGGTGCGTCGATGCCGCCGGACGCGGCGGGGGGCGCCGCGCGACGGAACGGCGTGACGTCACGGATGCCGGTCATCGCAGTCGCCGCGCCCGGATCCGGGCAGGGCGACGCGGCGCGGTGGGCGCGAGCACGCCGGCGGTCGGCGGACAGGACCGCCGTGGGCATCCGGATGGTGGTGGGGGGTGTGGGGGTTCGTGTGGGGGATGTGGGGGTGCATTCGGAGCGACTCCGGTTCGTCCGGCGCGCCGTCCTCGGCGCCTGACAGCTTGGGACCGCTCCCACTGGTTGAAGGGACCGTAGGCCATTCGCCCCCTTCCCGCCAAGGGGGCGTTCGAGAATTGACCGCTGACCTGCCCTGAAACAAGGAGTTTCGTCAAGGGGGTTGACGCCTGTAATCAATGCCTTAATTCTTGGGAGCGCTCCCACTGGCGTCCTCTGAGGGCACTTTCCGTGTGTGCGCCACCCCACGGCGCGCGCGCAGCTCCTCACCCCCCACGAGCCGCGAGGAGGCGCGATGCGGATCCCACGTGGATCAGCGAGCACCACCCCCACAAGAGCCAGAAAGCGAGCGCGCAGGGCCAGGCAACGACTGTGGTTGACCGGCGCCCTCGCCCTGTCCATGCCCCTGGGCCTGACGGCCACCGCCGGCGGCGCCAGCGCGGACGAGCCTCGGCTGCTCCAGTTCGAGCAGGAGTTCCTGGAGCTCTACGAGAAGATCAAGGATCCGGCGAACGGGTACTTCTCCGACGAGGGGATTCCGTACCACTCGGTGGAGACGCTGATCGTCGAGGCGCCGGACCACGGGCACGAGACCACGTCCGAGGCCTACTCCTACCTGATCTGGCTGGAGGCCCAGTACGGTCAGGTGACCGGCGACTGGGGCCCCTTCAACGATGCCTGGGATCTGATGGAGGAGTACATGATCCCGGACAGCAGCGAACAGCCGACGACCAGCTTCTACAACGCCTCGTCACCGGCCACGTACGCGCCCGAGTCGACCAACCCGGCCGACTACCCGGCGCCCCTCGACCCCGGTGTCCGGGTGGGCTCCGACCCGTTGGCGGCCGAGCTGCGGTCGACGTACGGGACGAGTGACATCTACGGGATGCACTGGATCCAGGACGTGGACGACGTCTACGGCTACGGCGACGTCTGCGGCGGGAACAGCGGCGACCCGACGTTCATCAACACCTTCCAGCGAGGTGCGCAGGAGTCCACCTGGGAGACCGTCCCGCACCCCTCGTGCGAGGACTTCTCCTACGGCGGTGACAACGGCTACCTCGACCTGTTCACCGGGGACAGCTCCTACGCCCGCCAGTGGCGCTACACCAACGCCCCCGACGCCGACGCCCGCGCCGTGCAGGCCGCCTACTGGGCCAACCAGTGGGCTTCGGAACAGGGCAACGCGGCCCAGGTGGCCGACACCGTGGAGCGCGCCTCCCGGATGGGCGACTATCTGCGGTACGCGCAGTACGACAAGTACTTCAAGCAGGTCGGGAACTGTGTGGGTGCCTCGTCGTGCCCGGCGGGGAGCGGCAAGAACAGCTCGCACCGGCTGCTGTCCTGGTACTACGCGTGGGGCGGCGCGCTCGACACCTCGGCCGGCTGGTCCTGGCGGATCGGCTCCAGCTTCGCGCACTTCGGCTACCAGAACCCCATGGCGGCCTACGCGCTGAGTGAGGACCCGGCCCTGCGGCCCAACTCGGCGACCGGGGCCTCGGACTGGGCGGCGAGCCTGGACCGGCAGGTGGAGTTCTACCGGTGGCTGCAGTCCGCGGAGGGGGCCATCGCCGGTGGCGCGACGAACAGTTGGGAGGGCCACTACGCCACCCCGCCGTCGGGCACCCCGACGTTCTACGGCATGTACTACGACCCGCAGCCGGTCTACCACGACCCGCCGTCCAACCAGTGGTTCGGCTTCCAGGCCTGGTCCATGCAGCGCCTGGCCGAGTACTACTACGAGTCCGACGACCAGCTCGCAGGACAGGTCCTCGACAAGTGGGTCGACTGGGTGCTGGACAACGTGACCGTCGGGACGGGTGAGGACTTCCAGATCCCCTCCACCCTGGCCTGGTCGGGCGCGCCCGACACGTGGAACGCCTCCAACCCGGGCGCCAACAACAACCTCCACGTCCGCGTCGTCGACTACACCCAGGACGTCGGGATCACCGGCTCCCTGGCCAACACCCTCTCGTACTACGCGGCCGCCAGCGGCGACACGGCGGCTCAGGAGACGGCGGCCGGACTGCTCGAGGCCCTGACGGCCAACTCGGACGACCTCGGGGTGGCCGTGCCGGAGACCCGGGCGGACTACAACCGGTTCGACGACGAGATCTACATCCCCAGCGGCTGGCAGGGCACCATGCCCAACGGGGACACGATCGAGCCGGGTTCGACCTTCGAGTCGATCCGCACCTTCTACCAGGACGACCCCAACTACCCGCAGGTGGAGGAGTACCTGAACGGCGGCCCCGCGCCGACGTTCACGTACCACCGCTTCTGGGCCCAGGCCGACATCGCCATCGCCCTCTCCACCTACACCTCGCTTTTCGGGGACGAGGCGTAGCACCCCTTCCCCACCTTCCCCGACGAGGGCCCCGGTCGATGTCGACCGGGGCCCTCCCGTGTGCGGCGTGGCGCCACGGACCCGGTACTCCGCGGGGAGTAGCGACCGACTGCGCTCGGCGGATGCCGGGGGCGAGGCCAGGACGGAGACTGGCCGGGCCCGCCAGGTGCGACGAAAGGCAAGCCGTGCGCCAACTCAGTGACTCCGCCGCCCACCTACGCCTCAGCCGCAGATCGTGCCTGGCCGCGATGGCCGGCGTGGCCGCCCTCGCCGCGGCGCCCTCGGCGGCCGCCGCGCCGCGCCCACCACGGGCCGTGCGGGAGACGGCGGTCGGCGAGCGGCTCGTCGACCTGTCCTTCGACTCCCCGGCGCTCGGCGGTCGGGGCCGGGTGCGGCTGCTCACGCCGGCCGGGTGGGCGGAGCGCCGGGCCGGCGACCGGTGGCCGGTGCTGTGGCTGCTGCCCGGCGGGGACGGCGACCACCTGACGTGGACGGTGGACTTCGGCGTCCAGGACCTGCCGGAGCTGCGGGACGTGCTGGTGGTGATGCCGGACATGCCGCTGTACGGCTTCTACACGGACTGGTGGAACCACGACGCCGGCGGTCCGCCGCGCGTCGAGTCGTACCACCTGCGGGAGGTGCTGCCGCTGGTCGAGGAGCGGTACGGAGGCGGCGGGCGACGGGTGGCCGCCGGACTCTCCCAGGGCGGGTTCGGCGCGCTGTCCTATACCGCCCGGCATCCAGGGCTCTTCCGGGCGGCGGCCAGCTACAGCGGCTTCGTCCACCCGAGCCGCCATCCGCACGCGGTGCGCGCCGGGATGACCTACCTGGGCCTGGACTGGCTCGCGCTCTGGGGCGATCCCGAGCTCCAGGCCGAGGTCTGGGACGCCCACGATCCGGGCCGCCACGTCGGGCGGCTCGCCGCCGTGCCCCTCTATCTGTCCTGCGGCGACGGCCGCCTCGGGCCGCTCGACCTGCCGGGCACCGAGCCGGACGAGGAGATCCCGGGGCTCGAGGACCCGGAGGATCCGTTTCCGGAGGACGTCTACTCGCCCACCGAGGCCGTGATGCTCGCCGAGAACGAGGTCCTCGCCGACCGGCTGCGCGCCGCGGGCGCCGAGCTGACGACGCACTTCCACTCCGGCACCCACTCCCCTCCCTACTGGGGCCGCGAGCTGCGCGCCTCCCTTCCGATGCTGCTCGACGCCCTGCACGGCACGGACGGGGCTGTCACGCGGCTCCCCGCCTGACCAGCACCACGGCCAGCCCGCGCGCCGCGAGCACCACGACGGCCGCCAGCGCGCTCCCGGCCGCCCAGATCACCAGGGCGGGCCAGGCGAGGCCGAGTTGGGCGAGCGTGCCCTGCCGGTGCATGGCCGCGCCGACCAGGTCGGTCAACCACCAGAACAACAGGACGGGCAGCGCGTAGGGCAGCAGCCGCGGCACCGTGCGCCACCACGCCCGGGCCGTCGCCCGCCGCGCCCAGCGCCTGGCCCGCACCACGCCCAGCGTCGCGAGACCGAGGGCGAGCAGCGTGAGGGCGCCCAGCACGAGATCGGCGGTCATCGAGAACGGCCGGGTGACGGACGGGGTGCGGCCTTCGGCGAGCTCGACCAGGCCGTCGACGATCAGCTGGGCGTCGTCCCCCGAGAGCATCCCGGTGTTGGTCACGACGGCGATACCCGTGCCGCTGTCCGGGAGCAGCGTCTGCATCGCGTTGTGGGTGAGGAGCTGACCGGTGTGCTCGATCCGCCGCGGCTCCTCGCCGGGCTGGCTGGTCCGCCAACCCATGGCGTAGTCCTCGCCCTCCGGAGGGGTGTGGGTGAGGGCTACGCCCTCGGCGGATATCACGCGCTCGCCACGCTGCCCGATCAGCCAGCGGGCCAGGTCGTCGGCGGTGGAGACGACGCCGAAGCCGCCGGCCGTGAACCAGCGCGGATGGGAGCTCTCGAACACCATGCCGTAGGCACGGACGTAGCCCCTGGCGTGCTCCGGCATGTCGTCGGTGGTGTCGACCGACGTGGTGTCCGCCATGCCGAGCGGCCCGAACACCTCGTCCGCCAGGTACTCGGCGAACGGACGGTCGGCGACCACCTCCACCAGCCGGCCGAGCACGGAGTAGTTGGGGTTGTGGTAGCTCCAGGCCGTGCCGGGGTCGGCGGCGAGCCGGGCGTCGCGCATCGCCGCGACCGCCTCCTCCAGCGTGTCCGGCTGCGGGCGCGTGAGGTCCGGGTAGGCGGAGTCGGCCATGCCTGAGGTCTGGTTGAGCAGCTGCCGGACGGTGATCCCGGCGGCCCTGGGGTCGGCCATGGTGAACTCCGGCAGGTAGCGCCGCACCGGCTCGTCCAGGTCGAGCGCGCCGGCCTCGGCGAGACGCACCACCGCCGTCGCCGTCATCGACTTGGAGAGCGAGGCCACCGGCAGCGGCGTCCGCGCGGTGATCTCGGCGCCGCCCGCCGTGTGCCCGTATCCGGCCGTGTGCACCACCTCGTCGCCCCTGGTCACCGCCACGGCGGCGCCCGGCAGGCCCGTCTCGTCCAGGTAGTCGTTCAGATAGCGGTCGATGGCGGCGGGGTCGAGCGTGGCGCCGGTCGCCTCGGCGGCCTGTGCCGGGGCGGCGGGCCATCCGATGGCGAGGGCGGCGAGCGCCCCGCAGGTCAGCCGGCGGAGGGTACGGATCAACATGTCAGCCATTCCAGCCGGCCGGCGGCGCCGGCACAGTCGCGCCAGTGCGAGAACCGGAGTAGTGCCAGCACTACCGCGCGGGCGCCGGGCACCACGTACCGTGGCCGGCATGCAACACCGCACGGCCTGGCAGGCGCTCGCCCAGCGCCCGCTGGGGTTCCTCGCTTCCGTCTGGCCCTGGCGGGCCCTCGGCTATCTGCTCTCGGGCGTCGCGTTCGGGGCGCTGACCTCGGTCGTCCTGCTGGTCACCGCCCTGGTCGGCGCCGTCTCGCTGCTGCTGCTCGTCGGGATCGTGCCGCTGCTCGCCGTGGCACTCTCCGGCATCCTCGTGGCCCGCATCGAGCGCTGGCGGCTCCGCCTCGTCGACGCCGACCCGGCGCCCGACCCGCATCGGCCGCCCCCGCGGCCCGGGCTCCGCGCCTGGCTTGAGACGCGGCTGCGCGAGCCGGCGACCTGGCGTGAGCTGGGCTTCACCGCCGTCTCGCTCACCGCGCTGTGGTGGATGGACGTGCTGGTGCTCGGTTTCGCGCTGGTCCTGCCGGTGCTGGTGGTGCTCTCCCCCGTCGACGACCCGGGCGCCTGGCCGTGGGTGCTGGTGGGCCTCGCCATGCTGCCGTCCGCGCCGTACACGATCACCGCCTGGGCCGGCGCCAGGGCGGCGCTGACCCGGCTGATCCTGGCCCCGCGCGACGGCGAGCTCGGCCGGGAGCTGCGGGAGGTGCGCGCGTCGCGGGCCCGCCTCGTCGACGCCTTCGACGCCGAGCGCCGCCGCATCGAGCGCGACCTGCACGACGGCGCCCAGCAGCGGCTCGTCTCGGTCAACGTGATGCTCGGCATGGCCCTGCTCGACGCCTCGCCCGACTCCCCGGTCGGCCGGCAGTTGACCACCGCGCAGCGCGAGCTGACGCAGGCGGTGGGCGAGTTGCGGGAGCTCAGCCAGGGCGTCCACCCCAAGGCGCTCACCGACCAGGGCCTGGCGGCGGCCGTCGCCAACCTCACCACCCGCTCACCCACCCCCGTCGAGGTCGACATAGCGCTGCCGCACCGCCTGCCGACGGCCGTGGAGAGCACCGCGTACTTCGTCGTCGCCGAGGCGCTGGCCAACGTCACCAAGCACAGCGGGGCGGCCGCGGCCGAGGTGCACGGCCGGCTCCGCGCCGACACCCTGGTGCTTTCGGTCAGCGACGACGGTGTCGGCGGCGCCGATCCGGCCGGCGGGAGCGGGCTGGTCGGCCTCGCCGACCGCGTCGCCGCCGCCGACGGCCGGCTGCGCATATCCAGCCCGGCCGGTGGCCCCACCCTCCTCCATGTGGAGCTCCCGTGCCGTTGACCTCTCCGTCGAGCGCACCGCTCACCGTCGTCGTCGCGGAGGACTCGCCGCTGCTGCGCGACGGGATCGTGGGCGTGCTCTCCCGCTTCGGGCACGAGGTGGTGGCCGCCGTGGGCGACGCCGACGCGCTGCTCTCCGCGGCCCGCGCGCACCACCCCGACATCGTGGTGACCGACGTCCGCATGCCGCCGGACCACGGCGACGACGGTCTGCGCGCCGCCCGCGTGCTCCGCGAGGACCGCCCCGACCTGCCGATCCTGCTGCTCAGCCAGTACATCGAGCAGTCCTACGCCGCCCACCTGCTCGACCTCGGCGGGGGCAGCGGCCTCGGCTACCTGCTCAAGGACCGGGTGAGCGCGGTCGCCGAGTTCGCCGAGGCCGTCGCCCGGGTGGCGCGCGGCGCCACCGTCATGGATCCGGAGGTCGTCCGGCAGCTCCTGCATCGCAGGCACGATCCGCTGCGCCGCCTCACCCCTCGGGAGCGTGAGGTCCTGGCCCGGATGGCCGAGGGGCTGTCCAACGCCGCGATCGCGCGGGCGCTGCATGTGACGGAGGCCGCCGTGAACAAGCACGTGAGCAGCATCCTGCAGAAGCTCGATCTGCGCGTGGACGGTGAGAGCCACCGCCGGGTGTTGGCGGTCCTGGCCTATCTGCGGGCCTGACCGGGTGGTTGAGGGGCGGTCAGCAGAAGATCCACCAGCAGTCGTCCTCGGTGGGGCTCGGTTCCGGCTCCTCCGGTCCCGGCTCCCCCGGTTCACTGGGCGAGGGCGAGTCGGGCTCGGGGTCGGTGGGCCCCGAGGTCTCGGGGTCGGGCGCCGAGGTGGTGGGCGCGGCAGAGGTCTCGATGGAGCCCTCCTCCTCGACCGGGGGCGGCGTCGTCTCCTCCGGCGACTCCTCGGTGGACTCGTCTTCCGACGGGCTCTCCTCGGGGTCGGTGGACGCGGAGTCCGTCACCTGCTCGACCGGGGCGTCAGCGGACTCGCTTGCCTCCGCGGTGGCCTCCGGGGTGGTCGGGGTGTCCGCCGCCTCCGACTCGCGTCCGGAGCCGATGGGGTTGAGCACCGGCGGCAGTCCGACGTCGCCGACCTCGGCCACCGTGACGCCCAGCACCGCGACGCCGAGCACCGCGGCCAGCAGATAGCGGCGCCGGCCGTTGCGCCGGACGGCGCGGTGGGCGGCGCGCCGTCCGCCCGGGACCGGCACGAGTTGCCCGGTCGTCTCCCCGGTCGTCTCCCCGGCGGCCGCCGCCTCGTCACCGCGCCGGTCGGCACGGTGGTCACCGGGGTGGTCGCCATGCTGGTCGCCATGGAGGGCGTCGCCGCGGGGGGTGTCGTGGTCGGGCGCGTCGTGGCGGGCGACGACGGCGCCCTGGCCGGCGGCGAGCTCCGGCAGGGCCGCCGTGCCGTCCGTCTCGTCGTGGTGCTTGGTCGCGTTGTCGGTCAGTTCTCCGCAACCCGGGCATATCAGCGCGCCGTTGAGGTGCCGGCGGCAGGTCGTGCAGTAGTCCATGTTCTCCCCGTTCTGCCATGGACCGTGTGTGGGGTGGCGAACACGATAGCGGGGCTGTGGTTTCGGACACGGCGGAGCCCCGGGGCGGGATCGCCCCGGGGCTCCGGTCTGTCCGTGTTGCTGATGACTTGCTCCGCCGATCGCCGACCGGCTACTCGAAGAGGTCCGAGTAGGTCGAGAGCGCGATGGCGATGTCGGCCTGGGCCCAGAAGCGGTGGTACGTGAACGTCGGCGCGGAGCCGCCGTTCAGGTATGCCTGGACCTGCGGCCAGTCGGGGTCGTTGTGGTAGAAGGTGCGGATGGACTCGAAGGTGGAGCCAGGCTCGATCTCGTCCCCGTTGGGCATGACGCCGTGCCAGCCGTTGGGGATGTAGATCTCGTCGTCGAACCGGTTGTAGTCGCGCCGGGTCTCGGGAACCGAGATGCCCATGCCGTCCGAGTTCTCCCACAGCGCGTCCAGCAGGCCGGCGGCCGTCTGCTGGGCGGCGGTGTCGCCGGTGGCGGCGGCGTAGTAGGAGAGCGCGTTGGCGAGGGAGCCGGTGACGCCGACGTCCTGGGTGTACTCGGTGACGCGGACGTGGAGGTTGTTGTTGGCGCCCGGGTTGGAGGCGTTCCACGTGTCGGGCGCGCCCGACCAGGCGAGCGTCGACGGGATGCGGAAGTTGCCGCCGGTGCCGATGGTGACCTCACCGAGGACCCAGTCGACCCACTTGTCGAGGACCTGTCCTGCGAGCTGGTCGTCGGACTCGTAGTAGTACTCAGCGAGTCGCTGCATGGACCAGGCCTGCATGCCGAACCACTGGTTGGACGGCGGGTCGTGGTAGACCGGCTGCGGGTCGTAGTACATGCCGTAGAACGTGGGGGTGCCGGACGGCGGGGTGGCGTAGTGGCCCTCCCAGCTGTTCGTCGCGCCACCGGCGATCGCGCCCTCCGCGGACTGCAGCCACCGGTAGAACTCCACCTGCCGGTCGAGGCTCGCCGCCCAGTCGTCGTCGGCCGTCGGGGAGTTCGGGATGAGCGCCGGGTCGGTGCTCAGCGCGTAGGCCGCCATGGGGTTCTGGTAGCCGAAGTGCGCGGAGCTGGAGCCGATCCGCCAGGACCAGCCGGCCGAGGTGTCGAGCGCGCCGCCCCAGGCGTAGTACCAGCCGAGCAGCCGGTGCGCGCTGTTCTTCCCACTGCCGGCGGGGCAGGACGTCGCCCCGACGCAGTTGCCGACTCGCTTGAAGTACTTGTCGTACTGCGAGTAGCGCAGGTAGTCGCCCATCCGGGACGCCTTGTCCACGGTGGCCGAGACCGCCGAGGCCCTACCCTGCTCACTGGCCCACTGGTTGGCCCAGTAGGCGGCCTGCACGGCGCGGGCGTCGGCGTCCGGGGCGTTGGTGTAACGCCACTGCCGGGAGTAGGAGTTGTCCCCGGTGAACAGGTCGAGGTAGCCGTTCGGGCCGCCGTACGAGAAGTCCTCGCACGAGGGCTGGGGGACGGTCTCCCAGGTGGACTCCTGCGGGCCGCGCTGGAAGGTGTTGATGAACGTCGGGTCGCCGCTGGTGCCACCGCAGACGTCGCCGTAGCCGTAGACGTCGTCCACGTCCTGGATCCAGTGCATCCCGTAGATGTCACTCGTCCCGTACGCCGACCGCAGCTCGGCCGCCAACGGGTCCTGGCCGACGGACACGCTCGGGTCAAGACGGGCGGGGTAGTTCGCCGGGTTGGTGGACTCCGGGGCGTAGGTCGCGGGTGACGAGGCGTTGTAGAAGCTGGTCGTCGGCTGCTCGCTCGCCTCCGGGATCATCCACTCCTCCATGATCCCCCAGGCCTCGTTGAAGGGGCCCCAGTCGCCGGTCACCCGGCCGTACTGGGCCTCCAGCCAGATCAGGTAGGAGTAGGCCTCGGAGGTGGTCTCGTGCCCGTGGTCCGGCGCCTCGACGAGCAGGGTCTCCACCGAGTGGTACGGAATCCCCTCGTCGGAGAAGTACCCGTTCGCCGGGTCCTTGATCTCGTCGTAGAGGTCGAGGAAGCGCTGCTCGTACTCGCCGTCCGCCTCGCCCAGTTGGGTCGCGGTGACGGTGGCCGCGGTGTGGCCGGGGGCCGACGCCGTGAAGACCGCGGAGCCACTGCCGGTGGCCGCGGCGGCGATCGTGATGTTCTGGGTGATGTTCCAGTTGGACGGCGTGAAGGTCCTGCTGGACGCACCCGAGATGGTCAGCCCGGTGTTGCCGCTGGTGCGGGCGACGTTGACCGTGACGTTCGAGGTGGGCTGGGTGTTCAGCCGGATGCCGAAGGTCCCGGTCTGGCCCGGCTGGATGGCCAACGAGCTGGGCGTGGCGACCACGGCCGCCTGCTCCGCCGGGTCCTCACCGCACACCGTGCCGTTAAGCGTGAAGGCGGTCGGCGCGGTATTGCTGCCCGAGTAGCTGAAGTTGGCGCCGGCGGAGGTGGAACCGCCCGCCGGGATGGTCGAGTTGAACGACTCGTTGGTGACCGTCACCGTCTGCCCCGACTGCGACCACCGGCCGTTCCAGCCCTGCTGGAGGCGCTGGTTGCCGGCGTAGGCGTAGGACAGCGTCCACCCGCTGATCGCCGAGGTGGACGCGTTGTGGATGGTGACGTTGGCGGTGAAGCCCGAGCCCCAGTCGTTCGCCGTGTAGTCGACGCGACAGGTGGCGGCCGCCGCCTGCACGTCGCCGCTGTTGCTCAGCCCGGCCGTCATGGCCAGCGGCAGGGCCAGCGCGACCAGGGCGGCCAGGCGGCCGCGCCGTGCGACGCGCCGACGTCTGACCTCGGATGGGGGCGGCGCCCCTGCTGGTGCTCGTCTGCGAACCCGCATGACAGCGGTCCCTCCTTGCGGCTCGTCGGGGGGTGAGGACGGTGTCTGTGGTGCCGGTGGTGGCGGGTGTGGCACGAGAGAAAGTGCCAAGTGGACGCAAAGAGTGGGAGCGCTCCCAAGAATGTGACCGCGACGAGTACGCGTCAAGACCTTTGACGCGAGGTCATGTAAGCAAGGTGACTTCCTTGACTTTGCTGCGATGCCCGGTCATCAACCCAACACAATTCTTGAACAGAACTCTGGCGAACGAGGCGACCTGGCGCTACCTTCCCTTCAAAGAGTGGGAGCGCTTCCAAGGGTCGGACGCCGGGGACGGGCGTCATACCGGTCGCTGGGACGCCCGGCAAGCACGGCATCGGACACCGCAACCACCGAAAGGATCTCGATGAGCCGCACCAACCCCCCACCCCGTCACAGACGCGGCGCCCTGTTCACCGCGGGGCTGGTCGCCGCCGCGGCGCTGGGCACCGGGGGTCTCATGCAGGGGACGGCATCGGCCGCCGCCTTCGGCTGCTCCGTCAACTACTCCGCGAACGACTGGGGTTCGGGCTTCACCGCCAACGTCACGATCAACAACGTCGGTGACACGGCCACCACCAACTGGACCCTCACCTACGCCTACTCGGGCAACCAGCGGCTCCAGTCCGGCTGGAACGGCACCTGGTCGCAGTCCGGGCAGAACGTCACGGTCCGTGACGCGGGCTGGAACGCCCGTATCGCGCCCGGCAGTTCGGTGACCGCCTCGGCGAACTTCAACTACTCGGGCACCAACACCGCCCCGACCAGCTTCTCCGTCAACGGCATCGCCTGCAACGGCACCCCCGGCGGCCCGGGCGACCCCGGTAACCCGGGCGATCCCGGCACCAGGGTGGACAACCCGTACGTCGGCGCCGACGTGTACGTGAACCCGGAGTGGTCGGCCCGCGCCGCCGCCGAGCCCGGCGGCAGCCGGATCGCGAACGAGCCCACCGCCGTCTGGCTGGACCGGATCGCGGCCATCAACGGCGTCAACGGCGGCATGGGCCTGCGCGACCACCTCGACGAGGCCGTGGAACAGGCCGGCGGCGACGACCTCGTCTTCCAGGTCGTGATCTACAACCTGCCGGGCCGCGACTGCGCCGCCCTCGCCTCCAACGGCGAGCTGGGCCCGACGGAGATCAACCGCTACAAGACCGAGTACATCGACGTCATCGCCGACATCCTCGCCGACCCGGCCTACGCCGATCTGCGCATAGTCCCCGTGATCGAGATCGACTCACTGCCGAACCTCGTCACCAACGTCACCCCGCGGGCCACCGCGACGCCGCAGTGCGACACCATGCGGGCCAACGGCAACTACGTCGAGGGCGTCTCCTACGCCCTCTCCGAGCTCGGGGCCATCCCGAACGTCTACAACTACATCGACGCCGGCCACTACGGCTGGATCGGCTGGGACGACAACTTCGGCGCCTCCGCCGACCTCTTCTACCAGACCGCCACCCACGGTCAGGCGACGGTCGACGACGTGCACGGCTTCATCGTCAACACCGCCAACTACGGGCCGACGACCGAGCCGCACTACTCGATCAACGACTCGATCAACGGCACGTCCGTGCGGCAGTCGACCTGGGTGGACTGGAACCGCTACGTCGACAACCAGTCCTTCGCGCAGGCCTTCCGTCAGGAGCTGGTCGGCAACGGGTTCCGCTCGGGGATCGGCATGCTGATCGACACCTCCCGTAACGGCTGGGGCGGCCCCGACAGGGCCACCGGGCCCGGCCCGCGCACCGACGTGAACGCCTACGTCGAGGGCAGCCGTGTCGACGGCCGGATCCACGTCGGCAACTGGTGCAACCAGGCCGGCGCCGGTCTCGGCGCGCGTCCGACCGCCGCCCCCGCCTCCGGCATCGACGCCTACGTCTGGATCAAGCCCCCGGGCGAGTCCGACGGCGCCAGCCGGGACATCCCCAACGACGAGGGCAAGGGCTTCGACCGGATGTGCGACCCGACCTACGAGGGCAACGCGCGCAACAACTTCAACGACTCGGGCGCGCTGCCCAACGCCCCGCTCTCCGGCCACTGGTTCTCCGCGCAGTTCCAGGAGCTGATGGCCAACGCCTACCCGCCCCTGTGAGCCGGTAGGAACACCGATCACCCCCTGAGGTGAGGGGCCGGGGCGAACGCCCCGGCCCCTCACGCGTGTTCGGCGCGCCCCGGCACCTCAGCCCAGCGGCCAGCGCCTGGCGCCGAACTGGGTGACGGTGACCAGCGTCTCGCCGTCCAGGGACAGCGCGACGCCCGCCTCGGTCGCGGCGAAGGGGAGCTCGGCGAGCACCGTGTCGGTGGCCGCGTCCCAGACGGCGCCGCGGCCGTGGCTGCCCGGGAAGTAGGCGCGGGGGCCGGTGGCCGTCCAGACCAGGGCGCCGTCGGAGTGGTCGTGCATCGGCAGGTCGCGGACGGCGATCCGGGGGATGGCGCGGCGGCGGCCGCCCGTGCCGTCGGCGGTGAGCGGCAGCAGCCACAGCGCCGCGTGGCCGCGCAGCGTCGAGCCGGCGAGGGCCAGGGCCGAGCCGTCGGGCGCGAAGGCTAGCCCGGTGATCCAGCGCAGCTGTTCGGGATCCGCGCGCAGCAACGTTTTTCCGCTGGCCACGTCCCGCACCACGAGACGCGTGGCGCCGGCGCGCAGCCCGCAGGCCACCCGTTCGCCCGAGGCGTCGAGCGCCGCCTGGTCGAGGGGGCCGCCGCGCTCGGTGAGCACGAAGACCTTGCCGCCGGTCTCGGCGTCGAGCACGACCAGCCGGGCGGCGGCGTGCGAGGCGAGCACCAGGCGCGAGCCGTCCGCGCTGAAGGCGAGCCGCAGCCGCTCCTCGGCGTTCGGGGTGGTGGGCGGCAGCTCCCGGCGCCAGCGCCGCGTGCCGCCCTCGATCTCGTCGAGCACCAGGCAGGGTTGGTCCCCGAGCAGGCCGCGCGCGACGACGTCGCCGCGCGGTCCGAAGGCGAGGCCCGCCAGATGGGCGGCGCCGGGGACGGCCGGCAGCCGGCCGATCTCGGGCGGGCCGCCGTCGGCCCGCGGGCGGACCAGCAGCAGCGGGCGCTCGCCGGACCGCCGGTCGAGGGCGGCGGAGTAGACGAGGGCACGGGCGTCGTCGGCGACGGCCGCGTCCCTGACGGGCTGGTAGGAGCAGGGCAGGTCGTCGGGGAGCCCGGTGAGCAACACCTGTCCAGGGCCCGGGTCGCCGCCGGGCGGGGCGGCGTCGGCGGGCGGGGCGCAGCCCGCGAGGAACCAGGCGTCGATCTCCTCCTGAACCACGACGAGCGCGCGGCCGTCGGGGGAGAAGGCGGCCATCGCGCCGGCGGGGTCGGCCCACAGGGCGTGTCCTCGGCCGTCGAAGAGGAGGGAGCCGAAGTCGGTGCCGACGAAGGCGTAGGGTCCGTCGGCGGTCCAGACGGCGCGTGAGGTGAGGGCGGCGGTGGGCGAGTCGGCGTCGACGCCCTCGGTGAATCCCGTGGGGCGCAGCAGCCGGCCGGGGGTGAGGGTGGTGTCGCGCAGGTCCAGGAGGCGGGCGGCGGGGTGGGCGGCGACGGCGATCCCCGCGCTCTCCGGGGCGCCACCGACCGCGCCGCCGACGGCGATGGCGCCGCTGCCGTCGGGGGCGAAGGCGAGGGCGGTCACGGTGGTGAGCCCGGTGTCGGCGGTGGCCAGCACGGTGCCGCCGGCGACCGCGCGCAGCACGACCCGGCCGGCGGGCGCGGCGTGCAGCAGCAGCTGGCCCGTGGCGTCGAGGGCGACCGGGCCGAAGGCGTCCTCGCCCTCGGGGACACGCAGCAGCACCCGTCCGGTGGCGGTCTCGACGACGGCGACGACGTCGGAGCCGCCGGTGCCGACGGCCAGCCGTCGGCTGTCGGCGGAGAAGGCGAAGCGCACCAGGTCGTCCATGCTGAGGCAGCCCTCGTCGGACCGGTCCACGCCGTCGTCGGGTCCGGCGGAAGCCAGCCGGGGGACGATGCGCCACAGCGGCTCGCCGGTGCGGGCCGACCAGGCGCGCCAGCCGCCCTCGACGGCGGTGACGACGGTCTCGCCGTCGGGGCTGACCTGGAGGTCGTACGCCTCGTCGTGGTAGTCGCCGCCGTCGAGGTAGCGGACGAGGGGGGCGTCGCGCGTGGTGTCCCAGCGGACGATGTCGCCGCCGTCGTGGTGCCATTCGGCGGCGGCGGCGAGCGCGAGCCAGCGCAGCCCGGGCGGGGCGGCGACGGCGGTGACGCCGTTGTAGAAGTACGCGCCGTCGAGGGGAACGCCGTCGGGGTCCCCGGCGGAGCCGTCGTCCCCTCCTTCCTCGAACCCGGCGTCCGGCCAGTCCTCGTGCCGTTCCCCGTCGGGGTCCTCGGTCCGCTCGTCGTCCCAGTCCTCGGCGACGGGCGCCGGCACGGTGCCGGTCTCCACGCTGTCGAGGCGGCCCAGCCTGCGGGTGCCGGCGAGCGCGTGGTGGGGGCGGAGGTCGCCGCCGACCCACTGGGCCCACCAGTGGTCGGGCATGGGGCGCTGGGCGGCGGGCCAGCGCAGCACCTCGGGGGTGAGTTCGGCGAGTTCGTCGGGGGTGAGCTGTTCGAGCAGGGTGCAGAGCCGCTGCCAGCCGGCGTGGTCGGGGCGGGCGGCGAGCAGCGCGCGGATCTCGGCGGGGTCGGCGCGGGGGGCCGCGGTCATGCGCTGGGCTCCAGAACGTGGGCGCGGATCTCGGTGGTGGTGGCGACGACGAGGGCGCGGCCGTCGGTGGCGAGGCTCCAGGCGGTGGAGCGGCCCAGGTCAGGCACGGCGTGCAGCGGGCGGGCGGTGAGCAGGTCCCAGACGGTGACGGTGCGGCCGGTCCTGACGGCGGCCCGGGCGCCGGCGGCTCCCCAGACGGGGCGGAGGATCTGGCGGCGGGCGTCGCCCGGCAGCGGGCCGAGGGCGCGGCGGTCGACGATGCCGTGGCCGGGCGCGATCAGCACCGCCATGGCGGCGCCGTCCGCCTCGCCGACGACGGCGAGGGTGGAGCCGTCCGGGCTGAACGCGAGGCCGCCGCACCAGTCGAGGCCGGCGGTCCTGGCCTCGGTGTGGCCGGTGGCGAGGTCGAGCACGGCGATGCCGCCCTGCGCCGGGTAGGCGAGCCGGCCGCCGGCGGGGTCGAGGGCGACGGCGGGGCTGCCGGCGTTGGCCGGCGGGTCGGTAAGCCGGCGGCCGTCCGCGGCGGCGAGGGCGAGCACCGCGTGCCGGCAGCGGTCGGCGCAGGCGAGGGTGGAACCGTCGGCGCTGGCGGCGAGTTGGGGCCGGAGGCAGTCGCCGAGCCCGGCGTCCCGGGCGCGGCCGAGCGAGCGGCGCCAGCGTTCGGCCGGCCCTTCGAGTGTCCAGTGGGCGAGTTGGCCGACGTGCTGTTCCTCGGTGCCGCTGAGGGCGACGGTGAGCGCGCCGCCATCCGGGGTGAGCAGCAGGTCGCGGACCAGGCCCGGGTGGGGGCGGCGGACGGCGGGCGGCAGCCGCAGCGGCGGACCGCCCGACTCGGTGTCGAGGACGAGGAGTTCGCCGAGGCCGTGGAACCAGGGGGCGGTGGTGGCGACGGCGACGCGGCGCAGCCCGTCGCTCGCCGCGACGGCGGCCACGCGCTGCGCGTGGGCCGGTCGCCCGGGCAGCGGGCGTCGGGTGTCCAAGTCCCCTGGTGCGCAGAGGTGCCGAACTGCCATGGCAGGGACCTTAGACCGCGCCGCCGGCCGTACGGGCGGCGTTCGGCAACCTTCTGGCAACGGAATCACCAAGGCGCGGCGTCCGGCTCGCGGTCGGCGGCAACCTTCCGGGGGCCGGCGACGACAGTGGCGTATGCGAAAGAACCCTGGAGGAACGCCGCTGGTGGCCGCGCTCGCCTTCGTGGTGGCGCTCGGCGCGGGCCCGGCGGCGGCCGCCGAACCACGCACCCCGGCCGGCCCGACCGCCCCGACCGCGATCGCCGCCCTGGAGGTCGGGGCGCCGACCGGTTGGGCGACGGCCGGTGCGGGCACCACGGGCGGCGCGGGCGCCGCGCCGGACAGCGTCCATGTGGTCTCCACCCGCGCCGAGTTGGCCGAAGCGCTGGCCAACGACGGGGATCCCGCGGCGCCCAAGGTGATCCTGGTGCGCGGCGCGATCTCGGGCAACGAGGCGGACGACGGCCGGCTGTTGGAGGCGCGGGACTACGCGCCGGGCTGGGACCTGGAGCGGTACATGGCCTGCTTCGGGCCCGAGGGCACCGAGTGGAGCGACTCCCGCCACCCGTGGTGCGGCGAACAACGGCGGCTGCGCACCACGGGATCGAACGCCCAGAAGCGGCAGATCCAGCTGACGGTGCCGAGCAACACGACGCTGCTCGGACTGGGCCGGGACGCCCGGCTGCTCGGCGTCAACCTGTCGATCAACACCGGGCGCAACATCATCGTGCGCAACCTCGAACTCGAGGCGCCCGTCGACCACTTCCCGTCCTGGGATCCGTGGGACGGCGAGCAGGGCGCGTGGAACGCCAGGTTCGACGCGCTGTCGGTGATCACGGGCACCAACATCTGGATCGACCACTGCACGTTCTCCGACGGGCGGTTCCCCAACGGCGAGGCGCCCACCGGCTTCCACGGCGAGCCGGTCGAACGGCACGACGGGCTGCTCGACATGGAGGACGGCACCGACCTCGTCACCGTCTCCTACAGCCGCTTCACCGACCACTCCAAGACGATGCTGGTCGGCTCGGGCGACGGCCGCGGCGACCGGGACCGGGGCCGGCTGCGGATCACCTTCCACCACAACCTGTTCGCCGACAGCGCGCAGCGCAGCCCGCGCGTACGGTTCGGCCAGGTGCACGTCTACAACAACTACTTCACCGGCTCGACCGACGACCCCGACTACCCGATGCACTACGGGATCGGCGTCGGTCTCGAGTCGATGGTCGTGTCGGAGTACAACGCCTTCGACTACACCGGCCCCGGCGCCTCGGCCGAGTTGGCGCTCGCCAACCTCAACGGGCACCAGTTCCTCGACCGGGGCTCCTGGTTCCGCGGCCGGCCGACCGACCTGAACGCCGTGGCCAGGCGGCAGTTCGAGGCCAGGGCCGCCGAGGCGCGGGCCACGCCCGAGCCGCCCGAGTGGGCGCTGCGCGAGTTCACCACCGACGTGGGCTGGGTCCCGGCCGACGTGTACGACTACCGGCCGCAGCGCGACCCGCGCGCGGTGCGTGCCACGGTGCTGGCACTGGCCGGCGCGGGCCGGCTCGCCGTGCCGTGGCCCCGGTGAGCGGGCGAAGGCCCCAGGGCCACGACTCGGGGCGGCTCAGCCGCGCAGCACCACCGGCAGCTCGTGGTGGCCGTTGATCCCCAGGGACGGGACCCGCACGGGCGGCCGGTCGACCAGGGTGAGGTCGGGGAAGGCGGCGAAGAGTCGCCGCAGCGCTATCTCGGCCTCCAGCCTGGCGAGCGGGGCGCCCGGGCAGCGGTGGGCGCCGACGCCGAACGCGATGTGCCGGCCGGCCTCCGGGCGGCCGGGCCGGAAGGTGTCCGGGTCGGGGAAGGTGAACGGGCAGCGCTGGATCGCGGCGATCGGGACGAGCACCGCCTCACCGGCGTGGATCACGGCTCCGCCGGGCACGGTCACGTCCTCCGTGGCGTAGCGGAACATGATGTGGCGGGTGGGCGACTCCCACCGCAGCGCCTCCTCCACCACGTCGGGCCAGGGGTCGTCGCCGGCGCTCTCGCGGGCCCGGACGGCGGCCATGGCCTCAGGATGGGTGAGCAGCCCGCGCACCGCGTGGCAGATCAGGTTGACCGTGGTCTCGTGGCCGCCGATGACGGTGGTGATCAGGTTGCCGAGGACCTCCGCCTCGCTGAGCTCGCCCGCGTCCATCGCGTCGACGAGGTCCATGGTGAGGTCGTCCCGGTCGCCGGCGGCTCGCTTGCGCTCGATGAGCGCGGCGAGCGCGGCGGGGAAGCGCTCCGCCACCGTGGCCTTCACCTCGGCGACGGTGGCCTCCGAGTTCATGGCGGCGGCCGACAGTTCGTGCAGCTCGTGTCGGACGTCGCCGTCGTCGGGGAGGCCGAGCAGGTCGCAGATCACGTCGAGCGGGAGCGGCAGCGCGTACCCGGCGCGCAGGTCGGTCTCCTCGCCCGGCGGCAGCTCGGCGAGGCCGGCGAGCAGCCGCTCGACGATCTCCTCGACGCGTGGCCGCAGCGCCTTGACGCGGCGCGGTGAGATGGCGCGCTGCACCGGCAGCCGCAGCCGGCGGTGGGCCTCGCCGTCGGTGGTGAGCAGGCCGCGGCCCTCGACGATGAACAGCAGCGGCCAGTCCGCCGGTATCTCGCCGCGCTGGTAGGCGCCCCAGTGCTCGATGTCCTTGGCGAACCGCGGGTCGCTCATCACCAGGGACGCGGTCTCGCGGGTCGTTACCGCCTTGGCCACCACGCCACCAGGGAGCGCCACAGGGGCAACCGGCCCGGCCGCTCTGAGGGCTGCTCCCTCGTCTCCGTGGAGGTCGGCAGGGGCGGGCTCGAGGTGAACGGAGTGGTGTCGCGTGTCCATCGGGCGGCGTCCTTGGGCTCTGCTGACGGGCGGGGGAAGGTCACGGGGAGCGCGGTGGGGGTGCGCGCCATGTAGGGCAGGTCCCAGGTCAGCTTCTCCTTGGGCACGGCCAGTTCGATGCCGGGCAGCCGGTCCCACAGGACCTCGAGGCCGGTCCTGACGATCAACCTGCCCAGGTCCCGGGCGGGACAGCCGTGCTCGCCCGCGCCCCACGCGAGGTGGGCGTTGTTGGTGCGGGAGACGTCCAGGCCGGCCGCGCGCATCGTCATGCCGGAGGAGCCGAGGCTGACGATGGCCATGTCGCCCTGGTCGAGCCGGTAGGGCCCGAGCTTGGTTGGCTGGGTGGCCCAGTAGCCGAACAGGTTCTGGACGGGGGCGTTGACCCACATCACGTGGTTCATCGCCTCGTCCATCGAACAGCGGTTGGCCAGCACGTCCGAGTAGAGGTCGTCGTTGCTGAGGAGTTCGAGCAGCGTGTTGCACGTCCAGGTGGTGCTGGCGCCGCGGCCGACGACGATCTGGAGCCACACCTCCTCGCGCAACTGCTGCTCGTCGAGCCCGGAGTCCCGGTTGTGATGGAGGATCCAGGAGACGAGGTCGGGTCCCGGACGGTCCCGCTTCTCCGCCACCAGGGCCCCCATCAGCTCCTCCAGCTCAGCCGCGGCGCGCGCGGCTTCGGGGCCGCCGCTGAGCAGCTCGTGGATGGCGGTGCCGGTGGCGAGGGCGCTGTCCTCGTTCATGCCCGCGAGCCGCATCATCACCAGCAGCGGCAGCGGCAGCGCGTAGTCGGCGAGGATGTCGACCTGGAGCTCCTCGGCCGGCGGAGTGGGCGCCTCGCTCTCCGCCCCGTCCTCGGGCTGGTCCTCGGTCTTGTCCTGGGCGCCTGGCAGGAAGGCGTCGATCAGCTGGTGGGCCAGGGCCTCGATCAGGTCGCGGACCCTGACCAGGTCGAGCTCGCCGAGGGCCTGGTTCCCCGCGGCTGCCATGCGGGTGTGCTCGGCCCCGTCCGCGTAGAGCCGGTGGCGGCGGTAGGCGATCTGCGGGACCAGTGGGTGGTCCAACGGCAGCGTGCCCTCGGCGAGATCGCGGTACCAGCGCGAGTTCCGCGCCCAGACCTGGCCGTGGTTGCGGAGGACCTCCAGCTGGTAGACGTGGTCGAGCACCAGGTAGCCGCGGAAGGTGCCCTCCTCGTCCAGCGTGACCGGGGCGATGGGCCCGAAGTCCCGGCGCAGCGTCTCGTAGTAGGCCAGGGGGTCCCGGGTGAACTCGGGACCGTAGAGCGGGGCGCTGCGGAGCGGCCACGGCACGGTCCGCTCGCGCCAGGGCACGCCGTCCGGGTTTGTGGGGGCGGAAGTCGGGTCGGATTCTGACACGGTGATCAGCCTTCTGTTTCCGGAGCGGAGAGGCAACAGAAGGTTACGGATTCGTTATCGCCGTCGGCGACTCTCCGACCGGCGCCAACGCCGGTGTCGGCGGCCGGAGTTCCGGCCGCCGACACCGGGCGGGGTGCGACGGGGTGTCGGCGCGGGGCTACGCGCGTCGCGAGGACTGACGGGTCGTCGGTCGGTGCGCCGCGGGCTCGGTCCTAGGAGGAGGCGCGGCGCACCAGCTCCGTGGGCAGCAGCAGGTGGGGGCGGTCCTGGTCGCCCTCGTTGATCAGCTGGAGCAACGCCCTGGTCATCGCCCGGCCCATGCCCTCGGTCGGCTGCCGGACGCTGGTCAGCGGCGGGTCCATGTGCCGGGCCAGCGCCGAGTCGTCGAAGCCGACCAGTGCCACGTCCCCCGGGACGGAGCGCCCCAGCTCGCGCAGCGCCCGCCGGGCGCCCATCGCCATCGGGTCGGAGGCACAGAACACCGCGTCGAGCGCGGGCCGGCGGCGCAGCAGCTCGCGCATCGCCGCGTAGCCGCTCTCCTCGGTGAAGTCGCCCCCGGCGACCAGCTCGTCGTCCGGCCCCTTGCCGGCCGCGCGCAGCGCCTCCCGGTAGCCCTCGAGCCGGCACCGCGCCGCGTACATGTCGGACGGCCCGGAGATGGTCGCCACCGTGGAACGGCCGCGGCCGAGCAGGTGCTCGACGGCCAACTGGGCGCCGCCCACGTTGTCGCAGTCCACGTAGGGCACCGGCTCGTTCTCCGAGCGGCGACCGGTCATCACCACCGGCAGGCCCATCTCGGCCAGCTGGTCGGGCAGCGGGTCGTCCCCGTGCACCGAGACCAGCAGCACCCCGTCCACCCGGTCGCTCGCCGCGTACTGCGCGAACCGCGCCCGCTCACGCGGGGCGCGGATCAGCGTCAGCAGCAGCTGGATGTCCGTGTCGGCCAGCTCCGCGCTGACCCCGCGGATGATCCCCGAGAAGAACGGCTCCGAGAAGAGCCGCCCCTCGGCCTCCGGCACCACCAGGGCGATGGCGTTGGACCGGTTGGCGGCCAGCGCCCTGGCCGCCTGGTGCGGCACGTAGCCGAGGTCCGCGATCGCCTGTTCCACCGCCGCGCGGGTGCGGTCACTCACCCGCGGGGACCCGTTGATCACCCGGGAGACGGTCCCCCTGCCGACGCCGGCGCGGGCGGCGACCTGTTCAAGGGTCGGCCTCCCGTCACGGCCGGCACCGCGTCTTGCCACTGCCATCGCATCCCTCCGTTTGCACCCCTGGATCCAACTACATCACGGAATCCCCGACGATCCGCCCTACCGCTTGACACACCGGCAAGGGCTCAGGAACCCTTCAACCCATCACGATTGGGAGCGCTCCCATACCATCGAGACCCTACAGAACCCGTACGTTCCGAGCCCAGGCACCCATCCCCCACACGCCGCACCAGCGCTGGGAAGGCAACGTCAGTGTGCGCCAGGAGGACGACCCGTCATGCGCAACGAGGCCATCGCACGTCGACCGCACCGCCGAAGGACAAGAGCAATCACCCTGGGGGTCGCCGCCACCCTCGCCATCTCGACGCTCGCCGCGTGTTCCAGCGACGGTGAGGAGGGCGAGGAAGGTCAGATCACCCTGCGGGTGGGCGTGTTCGGCCAGTTCGGCTTCGAGGAAGCCGGACTCTACGACGAATACATGGAGTTGAACCCCGACATCAGGATCGAGCAGGACTCGATCACGGACGGCGGCGACTACATCGCCCAGCTCCGCACCAGGCTGAGCCAGAACAGCGGGCTCGCCGACATCCAGGCCATCGAGGTCGGCAACATCGCCGAGATGACGCAGGAACTCAGCGACGCCTGGGTCGACTTCAACGAGTTCGACAACGTGGACCCGAGCCACTTCATGCCGTTCAAGCTGGACCAGGCCACCGACCCGGACGGCCGCCTCATCGGGCTCGGCACCGACATCGGCCCGACCGGGATCTGCTACCGCACCGACTACTTCGAGCAGGCCGGGCTGCCCACCGACCCGGCCGAGGTGGCTGAACTCTTCGCCGGCGGCTGGGAGTCCTACCTGGAGGTCGGCGAGCAGTTCCAGGCCGAGGCGCCGGAGGGTGTCTCCTTCGTCGACGGCTCGCCCGGCGTGTTCAACGCCGTGGTCTCCGCCTACGAGGAGCGCTACACCAACGCCGCCGGCGAGACCGTCTACGCCGAGAGCCAGGGCGTCGCGGACGCCTGGGACCTCGCCGTCGAGGCGTCGGAGCGCGGTCTCACCAGCCAGCTGGAGCAGTTCACCGACGAGTGGAACCGGGGCATGGCCAACGGCGCCTTCGCGACCCTGGCCGCCTGCCCGGCCTGGATGCTCGGCTACATCCAGGGCCAGGCCGGCGACGCCGGCGCCGGCCTGTGGAACATCGCCGAGTCCCCGGCTCCGTCCAACTGGGGCGGCTCCTTCGTCGCGGTCCCGCAGGCCAGCGAACACCAGGAGGAGGCCGTCGAGTTGGCCGCCTGGTTGACCGCGCCCGAGCAGCAGGCCAGGCTCTTCGTCGAGCGGGGCAGCTTCCCCAGCTCGGCCGAGGCGCAGCAGCTCCCCGAGGTGCTCAACGCCACCAACGACTACTTCCAGGGCGTCCCGATGGGCGAGTTCTTCTCGGCCGCCGCCGCGGAGATCCCCTCCAGCCCGATCGGCCCGCACGACCTGGAGATCCAGGAGGCCATCACCCAGGGCCTGGTCCAGGTCGACGCGCAGGGCGAAGCGCCGGACGGCGCCTGGGACAACGTGGTCAGCATGCTGGACAACCAGCTCGCGGAATAAGCGGACCGACCGGGACAGGTAGATGACTACTGACCACCGCCAGGCCGCGCCCTACGACGACAGCCGACCGGGGCTCCAGGGGCCCGGCCGGCCAGAACGATCCCAAGGCGGCCAAGCGGGCCGCGCGCCGCTCCCGTCGCTACCGATGGGACATCAAGTACAGCCCGTACGCGTTCATCTCGCCGTTCTTCCTGTTCTTCGCGGCCTTCGGCCTCTTCCCGCTGCTGTACACCGGGTGGGCCTCGCTGCACCAGGTGTCACTGAACCGGCCCAACGAGATGGAGTGGGTGGGCTTCGACAACTTCACGCGGCTGTGGGACGACGAGTTCTTCTGGAACGCGCTGCAGAACACGTTCACCATCGGGATCATCTCGACGGTGCCGCAGCTGCTGATGGCGCTGGGGCTCGCCCACCTGCTCAACTACCGGCTGCGCGGCAGCATGTTGTTCCGGGTGGCGATGCTCACCCCGTACGCCACCTCGGTGGCCGCCGCGGCGCTGGTCTTCGCCATGCTCTACGGCCGCGACTACGGCGCGATCAACTGGGCGCTCGGCCTGGTCGGCATCGACAACATCGACTGGCAGTCGGGCACCTGGACCTCGCAGTTCGCGGTGTCCTCCATCGTGATCTGGCGGTGGACCGGCTACAACACGCTGATCTACCTGGCCGCCATGCAGTCCATCCCCAACGACCTGTACGAGTCCGCCGCGCTCGACGGGGCGACGCGTTGGCAGCAGTTCCGGCACATCACACTGCCGTCGCTGCGGCCGACCATCCTGTTCACCATCGTCGTCTCGACGATCGGCGCCACCCAGCTCTTCGGTGAACCGATGCTGTTTGGCGGCGGCGGAGCCGAGGGCGGCGCCAGCGGCCAGTACCAGACGCTGGGCCTCTACCTGTACCAGATGGGCTGGTTCAACCGGCACCTCGGTCGCGCGTCGGCCATCGCCTGGACGATGTTCCTGCTGTTGATCCTCATCGGACTCGT
The DNA here is from genome assembly GCF_042722465.1 of Streptomyces sp. NPDC127098. NCBI lineage: Bacteria > Bacillati > Actinomycetota > Actinomycetes > Kitasatosporales > Streptomycetaceae > Streptomyces > Streptomyces sp. NPDC127098. The sequence continues at coordinate 3,525 of NZ_JBHXFJ010000028.1, read as the reverse complement.
CTACTGGGCGCTCACCCGCTGGATCGGCCGCGCCGGCGGAGAGGAGGAGTGATGGCGACCACCACGGAGACCACCAGGAGCGAGGCCGCGGACGAGGCCGCCGGCCGGCCGGCGGCCCGCCGCTCCCGCAGGGAGCGCCGCGCGGGCACCGCCGGGCGCCAACTGCACGGCGGCTGGCTGACGTACACCATCCTGACCGTCTTCACCATCGGCTCGCTCTACCCGCTGGTGTGGCAGATGTTCGCCTCGTCGCACACCACGGCCCGGCTCGCCGAGCCGACCCCGCCCTTCTGGTTCGGCGGCCGCCTGTTCAGGAACATCGAACAGGCCTGGACCGACGGCAACATGGGCACGGCCATGCTCAACACGCTGTTCGTGGCGGGCGCGATCACCATCTCGACGGTGCTGTTCGCCACGCTGGCCGGCTTCGCCTTCGCCAAACTCCGTTTTCGCGCCAAGAACTTCCTGATGCTGCTGGTCATCGGCACCATGATGGTGCCGCCTCAGCTCACCGTGGTGCCGATGTTCATGGCGATCGCCGAACTGGAGTGGACCGGCCAACTGCAGGCGGTCATCCTGCCCATGATGGTGAGCGCGTTCGGCGTGTTCTTCATGCGGCAGTACCTGGCGCAGGCCCTGCCGAGCGAGCTGGTCGAGGCCGCCCGGGTGGACGGCGCCAACAGCCTGCGGATCGTCTGGCACGTGGTCTTCCCCGCCGCCAGGCCGGCCATGTCCGTGCTCGGCATGCTCACCTTCGTCACGGCCTGGAACGAGTTCTTCTGGCCGATCATCGCGCTGACCCAGCAGAACCCCACGGTCCAGGTCGCGCTGACCAACCTGGGCCGCGGCTACATCCAGGACCAGGGCGTGATCATGGCCGGCGCGTTCCTCGCCACGATGCCGCTGCTGATCGCGTTCGTGCTGTTCGGCCGGCAGATCGTCGGCGGCATCATGAACGGAGCGCTCAAGGGCTGAGCCCCCGCTTCGCCGGCCGGGCCGCCGCCCGGCCGGCGTCCGGGCACCCCCCGACGCGCGGCATTCGATACCCTCATCCACGAGCAAGAATGGGAGCGCTTCCATGACCGAAAATGACCCCACCGAGTCCAACGCGGCTCTGGTCTTCCCTTCCGACTTCCTCTGGGGCTCGGCGACGGCCAGCTACCAGATCGAGGGCGCCGCACGCGAGGACGGGCGCACCCCGTCCATCTGGGACACCTTCGCCCGCACCCCGGGCAAGGTGCTGGGCGGGGACACCGGCGACGTCGCCTGCGACCACTACCACCGGTGGCAGGACGACCTCGACCTCATGGCCGAGCTCGGGCTCGGCGCGTACCGCTTCTCGGTCTCCTGGTCACGGGTGCAGCCCACCGGCCGGGGTCCGGCCGTCCAGCGCGGGCTCGACTTCTACCGGGCGCTCGCTGACGGCCTGCTCGAACGGGGTATCACCCCCTCCCTGACCCTCTACCACTGGGACCTGCCGCAGGAGCTCGAGGACGCGGGCGGCTGGCCGGTGCGGGACACCGCCGAGCGCTACGCCGAGTACGCCCGCATCGTCGGCGAGGCGCTGGGCGACCGGGTGCGTCTCTGGGCCACCCTCAACGAGCCGTTCTGCAGCTCGTTCCTCGGCTACGGCTCCGGCGTGCACGCCCCCGGGCGCACCGAGCCGGAGTCCGTGCTGAAGGCGGCGCACCACCTCAACCTCGGCCACGGCCTGGCGGTGCAGGCGCTGCGCTCGGTGCTGCCGCGCGACGCGCAGATCGGCGTCTCGCTCAACCCGGGCGTGATCAGGGCGCGCACCGACTCCCCCGAGGACAAGGACGCGGAGCGGCGGATCGACGCGCTGCACACCAGGATCTTCTCCGACCCGCTGCTGCACGGCGGTTACCCGGAGGACCTGAAGCGGGACACGGCGCGCGTCACCGACTGGTCCTTCGTGCGGGACGGCGACGAGGCCGCCATCCACCAGCCGCTCGACTACCTCGGCCTGAACTACTACACGCCGACCGTCGTCTCGGCCCCGGTCGCGGGCCGCCCGGCGGCGCGCAACCACGCGCACGGCGCCTCGGAACACTCACCGTGGGTCGGCTCCGAGCAGGTCGAGTTCCACCTCGCGCCGGGCGACCGCACGGACATGGGCTGGGTCATCGACCCGACAGGCCTCACCGACCTGCTGCTCCGCTTCAGCCGAGAGGCACCCGGGCTGCCGCTCTACGTCACGGAGAACGGCGCGGCGTTCGACGACAAGCAGGACGACTCCGGCGCGGTCCACGACCCGAACCGCATCGCGTACCTGCGCGGCCACCTGTCCGCGGTCCACGACGCGCTCGGGCAGGGCGCGGACGTACGGGGCTACTTCCTCTGGTCGCTCATGGACAACTTCGAGTGGGCGTACGGCTACAGCAAGCGGTTCGGGATCGTGCACACGGACTTCGAGACGCTGAAGCGCACGCCGAAGTCCAGCGCGCGGTGGTACGCCGAGGTGGCGGCGTCGGGTCGACTCGCCTGACGGACGTCGGCAGTCCTCGGTGCGGGTGGATCGGTGTCCGGCCACCCGCGCCGAGCCGTGGTTCCCGGGGGACAACGCCCCCGGACCCCGGGGCCACGGCCTTGCCGGCCGGGCTGAGCGGACCGGCACGGTTGCTGGCTGGTGCCGGCCGGCTCCGCCGGCGGCGCGGGGTGACGCCCGAGCCGTGCGGGCTGACGCCCGAGCGAACGGGGCACGGCCCGGCCGGGGCAACAGGCCGGCTCGGCCGGCCGTGCGGTGGGGACCCGCAAGGGTCCCAGCCGTACCGACCGGCTCCGCCGGCGGCGCGGGGTGACGCCCGAGCCGTGCGGGCTGACGCCCGAGCCGTGCGGGCTGACGCCCGAGCCAGCGGCGCGCGGACGCACGGGCGACCTGGGCCGGCTCGGGTTCACGGCGAGCGCATTCGCAGGCCAACGGCCTCGTCGGCGGCGCCGGGGCTGACGCCCGAGCCAGCGGCGCGCGGCCGGCCGGGGCAACGCCGCCGGCCTGACCGGCCGGAGGAACGCGCGGGCCAGCACGGATCCGTGGCCCACCGGCTCCGCCGAAGGCCGGGCCGGGCGGATGGGCGCGGAGCCGGAGCAGGGGCGGGTGGGTGGGATCGACTCCCCCAAGCCGACCGGCGGATGGTCAGGAGAGGTCGGGGGGCCGGACCGGCCCCGGAGGGCCGAGAGGGCGTGGGGGGAGCGTGGGGATGGTGGGCGGGGCGGGCGGCATCGGTGGCACAACCGGCGGCCGGGCCCGGCGCCCGCGTCGCGGCGCCTGCGGCTGCGGCTGCGGCTGCGCCGCCTGCGTCGGCGGCGGCCCCTGCGGCTTGGGCGGCGCGGCCGGCGGCGGGCCAGCGGTCGCCGTGGTCGGGCGCCGCGGTACGGCCGAGCCGGTCGGCGGCCGGCCCGACCCGGCGAACGATCGGCCCGGCGCCGCCGGCGATCGGCCCGGCGCCGCCGGCGATCGGCCCGGCGCCGCGGCCGAGGCCGCGGACGCGGCCTGGCGGCGGCCTGTGG
>NZ_JBHXFJ010000027.1:32434-96597 GCF_042722465.1 Streptomyces sp. NPDC127098 | reverse complement strand
GGGCGCGGCCGGGGGGGGCGCCCCCGGGCCGCCGCGGCTCCCCGCCGCCCGCGACCGCCGGGCGGGCGCCGCGGCGGGGGCCCCCCCCCGCGGCCGGGGCGTGCTGATCGGCGACGATTTCGCCGATGTGCCTGTTCAGCAGCCCCGCGATGGTGGCCATGGCGCTCATGCCCGACTCCCGCCGGCGGTCGCGGTGGACAGGGCGCGGGAGACGGTGAGGGTGCCGGCGATCGCGGCCACGATGGTGGGGTGGTGGTGGTTGACCCAGGCGCGCTCCGGCTCCGCCGGCGGCGCGGTGAGGCCGTTGGGCATCATGCCGTCCGCGTGCTGGGCCTCCGTCACCTCCTTCCAGACGGTGGGGAAGAGCATCGGCTCGGGCAGACAGGCGCCCACCATCAGGAACTCGAGCAGCAGGTCCCAGAACCTGGTCTCGCGGAACACCTCGACCCAGACGGGCAACCAGCGTCTGACGTACGCGTGCAGCGGTTCCGGGAGGCCGGTGGGGTCGTCGCCCCAGTCGGTGAGGTGGAAGACGGTGTGCGTGACCCCGTAGGCGTTGTTGGCGTCCATCATCCAGGGCTCCGGCGTGCCGCCGAGCCAGGTCTGGGCGACCAACTCGGACGCGGAGCTCGGCGGTTGGACGCCGATCCGGCGGGCGGCCGCCCAGACGGCGAGCCGTCGGCTCGGCACGTGCTCGACCACCTGCGCGGCACGGGTGCCGAGCACCGTCCCGGCGAGCCGGTCGAGCCCAGGGTGCCGGTATCCGACGGGCACGAAGTGGGAGTAGAACTCCATGGCGTGGGTGGCGCCCGGGGAGTGGGTCTGGAGCCGCCAGAGCATGGCGCCCTCGTCGAACTCCCGCCACGCGAAGTCGAGCAGCGCGCGCGCCGTACCGGCCGAGCGCGGCCCCGCCACCGCCTCGCGGACCACCACGCCGGCGACGAGGGCCAGTTCGCCGAGCGCCTTGAGGCTCTCGCCGCTGATCTCGTGTTCCGGCACCTCGCGGTTGAGCGCGAAGCGGCCGCGTAGCCGCCCCAGCCAGTCCACGGCCCGCTCGCCGACCTGCTGGGCCAGGCGCACTGCCATGGCGTCCATGCTGATTCTCCTCGGATGGTCTCAGTGCGAGTCGTTCAGGCGGCGGGCGATGGCGGTCTCGAACCGGACCCGGGGATCGTCGGCGCCGACGGCCTCCAGGAGGTCGAGGATCGGCGGCAGCGCCACCGGGCCCGCGCCGGTGGGGGAGAGCGCCAACAGCCAACGGGAGAGCCGGGCGGCGCTCAGCAGGTCGCGGCGGAGTACCGCGCGCACCAGGCCGCGTTCGACGTCCAGGCGGCGATCGCCGAGTCGCCTGGTGAGCTCGGGGGCGAGCAGGGGGTGTGCCGCGGTGGAGAGGCGGACCAGATCGGCGGCCAGGGTCACCCAGCCGGGGGCGAGACGGCTCGGCGGGCCGGCGGCGGCCAGGCCCTCCCAGCCGGCGGCGTCCACGCCGAGTCGGGCGAGGGCGGCCGCGAGGGCGGCGTCCCTGACGCCCCACAACGCTCCCTCGGGGCCGTGGCTTCGCGGTGCGGGGAAGGCCCGCACCGCGGCCCGCACCAGCGACGCCTCGTCCTGCCGCAGGGGCTGACCCGTCAACAGGAAGGGCACGAGCACGTCAGCGCCCAGCACGCGGACGGCGGCCAGGCCGCCGGCCCGCTGATCCCACGAGTCGAGGCGGAAGCGAGCGGCGACGCCCTCGTCACCGCTCCGCAGGGCCCCGGCCAGTGCGCCGGCCAGGGCCCCGGTGGCCTCCTCGACGGAGCCGGGCGCCGGCTGATGCGTGATCGACATCGAGCGGAGCCTCAGAACGCCAGCGCGCAGGCGAGGTTCTGGATGACGCCCCCGAAGGAGTCCTCGATGGGCTCGTTCTTGCGCGGGTCGGCCGAGAGCAGGGCGGCTCCGGCCGCGAGCAGCAGCGCGGCGGCCTTCACCGAGCCGACGCCGTGAGTCGTCGACGTCTCGCCCTCGGCGATCAGCCGCTCTACGTCGGCCCGCGGCGCGGTTTCGTGGAGCACGGACATGGGATTCCCCTTTCGTTCCAGGATTTCCTGGCAAGGGGCCATATGCCGGGGCCGAGGGGTCGGGAAACCGATTCCGCGGATAACGGAATGGATGGGGCGGGAGGAGAGAAGTGATCCGCTCAGACTTGCTGGGCGGGAATCCGTGTTCCGGCGAACCACGGTAATACCGCAGGGAAGTAATGCGATATTACCGTGGTATCTGTCAATTAGTCGCCGGTGTTGAACGCCGCGTCGAAGGCGGCCGTCGGCGGCTCGATGGCCACCAGTTCCCGGACGCGCGCCAGCGCGTCGGGCGCGCCGATCAGACGGTCCATGCCCGCGTCCTCCCACTCCACCGAGATGGGCCCGTCGTAGCCGATCGCGTTGAGCGCCCGCACGATGCCCTCGAAGTCCACGTCGCCGTGGCCGAGCGAGACGAAGTCCCAACCACGCCGCGGGTCGGCCCACGGCAGGTGCGAACCCATGCGCCCGTTACGGCCGTTGAGTCGCTTCTTGGTGTCCTTCAGGTCCACGTGGTAGATCCGGTCGGCGAAGTCCGAGATGAATCCCAGATAGTCCAGGTCCTGCCACACCATGTGCGACGGGTCGTAGTTCAGCCCGAAGGCCGGACGGTTGTCGACGGCCGCCAGGGCGCGCTGCGTCGTCCAGTAGTCGTAGGCGATCTCGCTCGGGTGCACCTCGTGCGCGAATCGGACGCCCTCGGCGTCGAAGACGTCGAGGATGGGGTTCCACCGGTCCGCGAAGTCCTGGTAGCCGGCCTCCACCATCGCGGCCGGCACCGGCGGGAACATGGCGACCGTGTGCCAGATCGACGAACCGGTGAAGCCGACCACGGTGTTCACGCCGAGCGCGGCCGCCACCCGGGCCGTGTTCTTGATCTCCTCGGCGGCGCGCTGGCGCACCCCCTCGGGCTCGCCGTCGCCCCAGATCCGGCCCGGCAGGATGCCCCGGTGCCGCTCGTCTATCGGGTGGTCGCACACGGCCTGACCGACCAGGTGGTGCGAGATGGTGAACACCTTCAGGCCGTGGCTCTCCAACAGCGCCTTCTTGGCGGGCAGGTAGTCCGGCTCGGCGACCGCCCGGGCGATGTCCAGATGGTCGCCGGAACAGGCGATCTCCAGACCGTCGTAGCCCCAGCCGGCGGCCAGCCGGCACACCTCCTCGAAGGGCAGGTCGGCCCACTGACCGGTGAACAGAGTGACGGGACGCGACATCGCGGCTCAACTCCTTACGGGTTGTGAGGACGAAGTGTCAGGTTCGATCCTGGTGTAGCGGCTCTCGTTCGCGGCGCTCTCCTCCACGGCGGCCAACACGCGCTGCACGTGCAGCCCGTCCTCGAAGCCCGGCTCCGGGTCGGTGCCGGCCGCGACGGCCTCGAGGAAGTCGCGCGCCTGGTGGGTGAAGGCGTGCTCGTAGCCGAGGCCGTGCCCCGGCGGCCACCAGGCCGCCACGTAGGGGTGCTCCGGCTCGGTCACCACGATCCGGCGGAAGCCGGCGCCGGCGGCCGGCTCGGTGGCGTCGTGGAACCACAGCTCGTTCATCGACTCGAAGTCGAAGGCCAGGCTGCCGGCGGTGCCGTTGAGCTCGATGCGCAGCGCGTTCTTGCGCCCGGCGGCGAACCTGGTGGCCTCGAAGACGCCGAGCGCCCCGCCGGTGAACCGGCCGGTGAACACGGCCGCGTCGTCCACGGTGACCTCGCCCCTGGTGCCCTCGGGGGCGCCGGGCAGCGGACGGCTCTCGACGAAGGTCGCGGTCTGCCCCGACACCCCGTCAAGACGGTCGCCGACCAGGTGCTCCGCCAGGTCGGTGATGTGCGAGCCGATGTCGCCGAGCGCCCCGGAACCGGCGCGTGCCCGGTCGAGACGCCAGGTGAACGGCGCGTCCGGATCGTGCAGCCAGTCCTGCAGGTAGGCGGCGCGCACCTGGTACACCCGGCCGATCCTGCCCTCGGCCACCATCCGCCTGGCCAGGCTGAGCGCCGGGGTGCGGCGGTAGGTGAAGCCGACCATCGAGCGCACCCCGCGCTCCCTGGCCCGCCGGGCGGCGGCGACCATCGCCTCGGCCTCGGCGACCGTGTTGGCCAGCGGCTTCTCGCACAGCACGTGCTTGCCGGCCTCCAGCGCGGCGATCGCGATCTCCGCGTGACTGTCCCCGGGGGAGCAGATGTCCACGATCCCCACGTCGTCCCGGTGCACGGCCTGCTGCCAGTTGTCCGTGGCGTGTTGCCATCCGAGCCGGGCGGCGGCCTCCTCGGTCCTGGCCCGGTCGGTGCCCGCCACGATGGTCATCCGCGGCTCGAGCGAGGGCCCGAAGAAGGCCCCCACCGAACGCCAGGCGTGGGAGTGCACGCGGCCCATGAAGGCGTGGCCGATGAGTGCGACACCGAGAGCTTGCATCGTGAAGTCCGATCGATTGGTCGGGGGCGGTCAGGGGGTGGGGGAATCCGGGTGCCGGTAGGCGAAGACCCGGTCACTGATGAGGCCGGCGGCGCCCACCACCCCGGCCGCGCCGCCGAGTTCGGAGAGCACCACCGGCAGGTCGCTGGTGGCCAGTGGTGTCGAGCGGCGGTAGAGCTCGCTGCGCACCTCGGCGAGCAGGGTGTGGCCGAGCCCGGCGACGCCGCCGCCGACCACGATCATCGACGGGTTGAAGAAGTTGACCAGGCCCGACAGGACCCGGCCGAGCCGCTGCCCGCCGCGCCTGACGAGTTCGAGGGCGGCGGGATCGCCCGAGGCCAACGCCCAGGACACGTCGCGCGCCGAGAGCTCGCCGTGCTGGGCCAGCCGGTCGGCGAGCAGCCGCGAGCCGCCGTCCGCGGCCAGCGCGTGCGCGTCCCTGGCCAGGGCCGCGCCGCCGAACCACGCCTCCAGGCAGCCGGTCCTGCCGCAGGCGCAGACCGGGCCCGCGTCCTCCAGCGCGATGTGGCCGATGTCGCCGGCGCTGCCGGTGCCGCCGCGGTGCACCTGACGGCCGGCGACCACGCCGCAGCCGATGCCGGTGCCGAGCTTGACGAAGAGGAAGTCGGGCACCGCCCGGGCCAGGCCCACCTGGCTCTCGGCCAGCGCCATGGTGTTGGCGTCGTTGTCCACCAGCACCGGGCAGCCGAGCCGCTCGGCCAGCGCGTCCCGGACCGGGTAGCGGTCCCAGCCGGGCATGATCGGCGGGGTGACGGCGCAGCCGTGCAGGAAGCTGACCGGGGCCGGGATGCCGACGCCCGCGCCGTGCAGCTCGGGCACCGTGCCCGAGGCACGCAGCCGGTCGACGAGCTCGACCACCCGGTCGAGCACCGCCTCCGGGCCGGCCCGCACGTCGCAGGGTTCGGCCAGGTGCTCGAGCACCGACAGCCGGCCGTCGGTCACGGCCACGTCGAGCGAGGTGGCGCCGACGTCCACGCCCACGAACCGCAGCCGTGAGGAGAGCCGGACCAGGCCCGAGGGACGGCCACCGCTCGACGCGGCGTGCCCGGCCTTCTCGATGAAGCCCAACTCCTCGAGGCGGCCGAGCTCCTGGCCGATCTTGGACCGGGAGAGACCCACCCGCGCGCCGAGGGCGGCCGGCGGCAGCGGGCCCTCGGTGCGCAGCAGAGCCAGGATGCGTGGCTGGTGGCTGTTCTCCACTCGCATGCGCACTCCTGGTGTCTGCTCGGTTCAGGCTGTCCCAGTTCTTGCAGTTCTTGCACTCTATGCAAGAAGTTCGCTCAGCATTTAAGCCCGGCGGTCGTGGTGCTGGCAATAGTGCGGCACAAGTCCCCGTGCCCCGGCTGGACCCGCCGACGGGCGATTGTCAGTGCCGGGTGTAAGGCTGGCTTCCGGGGAACCCGATCTCGGGCGGTGGAAGGAAGGCCCATGATCACGACCGACTATGTCACCGGCTCACCCTGCTGGCTCGATCTCGGCGCGCCGGACGTGGCGGCGGCCGCCGCCTTCTACGGCGCCGTGTTCGACTGGCAGTTCGAGTCCTTCGGTCCCGACGCCGGCGGCTACGGCGTCTTCCGGCACGAGGGCAGGTCGGTCGCGGCCGCCGGCCGGCTCACCGAGGAGGGGGCTCGCTCGGCCTGGATGATCTACTTCCGCGTGCACGACGCGGACACCGCGGTGCGGGCCGTCGAAGGCGCCGGCGGTGCCGTGCGCACCCCGCCGGTGGCGGCCGGGGACGCCGGCCGGATGGCCCAGTTCACCGACCCCCAGAAAGCGCAGTTCGCCGTCTGGGAGCCGGGCGCCAACCAGGGCCTGGAGAAGGTGGACGACCCGGGCGCCCTGATGTGGACCGAGCTGTACACGACGGACGCGGCCGCCGCCAAGGAGTTCTACGGCCGCCTCTTCGGCTGGGAGACGCAGGACATGACGCTGCCGGGCGGCGGCGGCAGCTACGGGCTGATCAGCCCCCAGGGCGGGGGCCAGGAGCGGATGCAGGGCGGCGTCATGCAGGTGAGCACGGACCTGCTCACCCTCACCGACGGCCGGCCGTACTGGCACCCGGTGTTCCATGTGACGGACTGCGACGCCGCGCTCGGCCGGATCACGGGGCACGGCGGCAGGGTGCAGATGGGCCCCGAGGACGCCGAGGGCGTGGGCCGCCTCGCCGTCTGCGTCGACCCGGCCGGCGCCGACTTCGTCGTCCTCACCCCGAGCGGCTGACGGGGCGGCGGCCGGTCCCGGGTGGGCACCGGGAGCGCCGTACCGAGAGAGCTGAACCGAGAAAGGGAGACAGGGAGCAGCATGAGCACGCACCCCGACGACCGACCAGCAGGCGCCTCCGGCACGCTGACCATCGGCGGCGACCTCGTCGTCAATCGCCTCGGCTTCGGCGCCATGCAGCTGACCGGGCCCGGTGTCTGGGGCCAGCCGCGCGACCCGGACGAGGCGGTCCGGGTGCTGCGCCGGGTGGTCGAGCTCGGCGTCACCTTCATCGACACCGCCGACTCCTACGGCCCGTTCGTCAGCGAGCAGCTGATCCACAAGGCGCTCGCCCCCTACCCGGAGGACCTGGTCATCGCCACCAAGGCCGGCCTCACCCGCGCCGGCCCCGACGACTGGCGGCCGGTGGGCCGTCCCGAGTACCTGCGCCAGCAGGTCGAGTTGAGCCTGCGCCACCTCGGGGTCGAGCGGATCGACCTGCTCCAGCTGCACCGCGTCGACCCGAAGGTGCCGCTCGAGGACCAGCTGGGCGAGCTGGTGCTGCTCCAGCGGGAGGGCAAGATCCGGCACATCGGGCTCTCCGAGGTGAGCGTCGAGGAGATCGAGCGGGCCCGGCGCACCGCCCGGGTCGTCTCCGTGCAGAACCTGTACAACCTCGCCACCCGGCAGGCCGAGGACGTGCTGGAGTACGCCGAGCGCGAGCAGTTGGCGTTCATCCCCTGGTTCCCGATGGCCACCGGCGAGTTGGCGAGGCCGGGCGGCCCGTTGGACGGGATCGCCAGGCGGCACGGCTCGAGCCCGTCCCAGCTGGCGCTCGCCTGGCTGCTGCGCCGCTCCCCGGTGATGCTGCCGATCCCCGGCACCTCCCGGGTCTCGCACGCCGAGGAGAACGTGGGCGCGGCCGGAATCGTCCTCAGCGACGCGGAGTTCGCCGAGTTGGCCGACGCCGTCTGAGCGGCAGCGCGTGCGGCCGCCGGCTCCGGCCGGCGGCCGCACGCATGGAAGGAGCCGGGCGCGGGCAGACCCGAGATGGCATGAGAAGTGTCATGCGCATGACCTCATCTCGACTCGTCCCTCCGGGAGGCTGATCGTGACATTGGCCAAGGCTGCCAGGGTGCTGCTGACCACGCTGCTCGCGGCCCTGCTGTGGACCGGTGGCCAGGCGGTGGCCGCGCCCCAGGAGGCGGACGGGCGACCGCTCGCCGCCCGGGTGCTGACCTACGACGCCAGCGGCAGCGCCGAGTTCGCCGCCGCGGTGGCCAGCGGTGCCGCCATCTGGAACGAGAGCGTCAGCAGCGTCGACCTGGTGCCCGTGCAGGCCGGCCAGCGCGCCAACATCCGGGTCGTCGCCGACGACGGCTGGCCGCGCGCCCAGACCACCAGCCTGGGCAACGGCACCGTCTGGATGGGGCGCCAGGCCGTGAACGAGGGGTACAACACCATCCGGATCGCCGCCCACGAGCTCGGCCACATCCTCGGCCTCCCGGACATCAAGCCGGGGCCCTGCAGCAGCCTGATGTCCGGCTCGACCGCCGGCGTCTCCTGCACCAACCCCTACCCCAACAGCAGCGAACGCTCCCGCGTCGAGAGCGCCTTCAGCGGCGCGCTCGCCGCCCGGGCGCCCGCGAGCTACCTGGACTGAGGCCATCCGCCGGCGGCCCGCCCCCGGCCGGCCGCCGGCCCGCCCCGCCTCACAGCACCACCACCGAGCGCAGCACCTCGCCGGTGCCCATCCGGCCGAAGGCCGACTCCACCTCGTCGAGGGCGATCGTCTCGCTGACGAAGGCGTCCAGATCGAGGCGGCCCTGCAGGTGCAGGTCGACCAGCATCGGGAAGTCCCGGGACGGCAGGCAGTCGCCGTACCACGACGACTTCAGCGCCCCGCCCCGGCCGAACACGTCGAGCAGCGGCAGCTCGATCGTCATCTCCGGCGTCGGCACACCCACCAGCACCACCGTGCCGGCCAGGTCGCGGGCGTAGAACGCCTGCCGGTAGGTCTCCGGGCGGCCCACGGCCTCGATCACCACGTCGGCCCCGAACCCGCCGGTCAGCTCCCTGATCGCCTCGACCGGGTCATGCTCCCGGGAGTTCACGGTGTGGGTGGCGCCGAGCCGGCTCGCCGCCGCCAGCTTCCGGTCGTCGATGTCCACCGCGACGATCCGCGCCGCGCCCGCGAGCCGGGAGCCGAGCACCGCCGCGCTCCCCACCCCGCCGCAGCCGATGACCGCCACGCTGTCCCCGCGGCCCACGCCGCCCGTGTTGATGGCGGCGCCGATCCCGGCCATCACGCCACACCCCAGCAGCCCGGCCACCGCGGGCGACACCGCGCCGTCCACCCTGGTGCACTGGCCGGCGGCCACCAGCGTCTTCTCGGCGAACGCGCCGATGCCGAGCGCCGGCGTCAGCTCGGTGCCGTCCTCGGCCAGTGTCATCCGCTGCCGCGCGTTGTGCGTGTCGAAGCAGTACCAGGGCCGGCCGCGCCGGCAGGCCCGGCAGCGGCCGCACACCGCCCGCCAGTTGAGGATGACGAAGTCGCCCGGCGCCACCTCGGTGACCCCGGGCCCCACCGCGTCCACGGTGCCGGCCGCCTCGTGCCCCAACAGGAAGGGGAAGTCGTCGGTGATGCCGCCCTCCCGGTAGTGCAGGTCGGTGTGGCAGACCCCGCAGGCCAGCACCCGCACCACCGCCTCGCCAGGACCCGGGTCGGGCACCAGCACCCGCGCCACCCGTACCGGCTCGTTCCTGCCGGGTGCGACGACACCCCGTACCTCCTGCGTCATGGCCTGACCGCCCTTCCTCGGCCGGTGTGTCACGGGCCGCTGCCGCGACTCCGCCTCGATCCCCGCATGGTTCTCGCTCCCTGGGAAGGTATCCGGATCACGGGCGGAACCCCTGGTCGTGAACCGGCCAGGCTGGCGGCCGTAACCCGCTGTGAAACAAAGGAGGTTACGGTTACCGGGACCCGCGTGGTCCTCGGTCGGGGAACCACCCGTCCGGGTTAGTCTGACCCGGCACGAACTCACGGGTAACAGTGGCAACTTGAGGGACGGAGCTTCGGTGGTGGAGCAGGATGGCGGCTCGGCGGACGTCCAGTCGGCGGACATCGATCTGAGCAGGCCGAGCATCGCCCGCGTCTACGACGCGGTGCTCGGGGGCAAGGACAACTACGAGGTCGACCGGGTGGTCGCCGACCAGGTGCGTCTCGACATGCCGCACATCAGCGACGTGGGCTGGTACAACCGGGCCGTGCTCGGCCGGGGCGTGCGCTACCTGGCGGAGCAGGCCGGCATCGACCAGTTCATCGACCTCGGCGCGGGCCTGCCGACGCTGGAGAACACCCACCAGGTGGCCCAGCGGCACAACCCCGACGCGCGGGTGGTCTACGTCGACATCGACCCGATCGTGCTGGCGCACGGCCGGGCGCTGCTCGAGGAGAACGAGAACACCGCGGTGGTCACCGCCGACCTGCGCGAGCCGGAGAAGGTGCTCGCGCACCCGAGCGTGCGGCGGCTGATCGACTTCTCCAGGCCGGTGGGCGTGCTGCTGGTCGGGATCCTGCACCACCTGCACGACGACGAGGGCCCGAAGGCCATCGTCGACGCCTACATGGACGCGGTGCCGGCCGGCAGCCACCTGATGATCACCGCCTTCTGCGACACCGGGCCCGAGGCCCGCGCCGTCCAGGAGACGATGCTGGAGTTCCTCGGCACCGGCCGCTTCCGCACCCTGGAGGAGATAACGGCCTACTTCGACGGGTACGAGCTGTTGGAGCCCGGCGTGGTGGCGCTGCCGATGTGGCGCCCCGACGGACCCGTCGGCACCCCGCTGTCCATAGCCCAGCGGCTGATGGTCGGCGGCGTCGCCCACAAGGGGTGAGCGGCCTCGGCCGTGCGAGGCTACGGCCGTGAGCACTTCGGACGACCTGTTCTTCGACCTCGGGGGCGGTGTCCTGCTCCGCCCCACCGAGGAGGGCGACCACACCGCCCTGGCCGACGCCCAGCGGCGCAACCGGACCCACCTGGCGCACTGGAGCCCCCGCCGGCCCGAGAGCTTCTACACGGCGGAGGGCCAGGCCGCCAGGATCCGCGCGGGAGCCGAGGAGGCGGCGGCCGGGCGGCTCGTGCCGTGGCTGCTGGTGGAAGGCGACCGGGTGGTGGGCGCCGTCACGCTCTCCAACGTGGTGCGCGGCCCCTTCCAGAGCGCGGACCTGGGGTACTGGGTGGCCGCTGACCGCACGGGCCGCGGCCTCGCCGGCCGGGCGGTCGCGTACGTGTGCGCCGACGCCCGGGACCGGCTCGGTCTGCACCGGGTCGCGGCGGCCACGCTGCTCCACAACGCCGCGTCCCAGCGGGTGCTTGCCAGGAACGGCTTCGAGCCGATCGGCGTGGCCCCGCACTACCTGCACATCGACGGCGCCTGGCGCGACCACCGGCTCTTCCAGCGGATCCTGCACGATGCGTTGCCGGCCGATTAGCCGCTGTTTCGCCGATCTTTCCTTGGCCGCGACGTCAGTTACGGCGCCTCGCCGCGTTTCCCCGGCGCCGCGGCAGCCCTACGGCCCCGCGCTCCCGCCACCGTGGCGGGCCAGCAGTGCGCGGGCCGTGGCCGCCATCGCCTCGTCCACCATCTCGCCCTCGAAGGCGACCGCCCCTGAGCCGGCCGCCCGGCCGGCCGCCACGGCCGCCACCAGCCGGGCGCAGCGCGCGAGTTCCGCCGCGCTCGGCGAGAACACCTCGTTGATCACCGGCACGTGCGAGGGGTGGATCGCCATCATGCCGGCGTAGCCCAGCGCCCGGTTCTGCTCGGCGAAGGCCCGCAGCCCGGTCAGGTCGGCGATCCGGGTCCACAGGCCGCCCACCGGGTGGGCCACCCCGGCCGCCCGCACGTCGAGCAGTACCCGGGAGCGCAGCTCGCGCGTCTCGGTGCCCTCCGGGCTCCAGCGGTAGCCGACGGCCCGCTCCACGTCGCCGCCCGGCGCGGTGAGCGCGCCCGCGTAGCCGACGCGCGGGACGGCCCCGGCAATCTCGAAGGCCGAGCGCAGCCCGCGCGCCGTCTCCAGCAGCGGCACCAGCGCGAAGGTGCCCGGGGGAAGGCCGTGTTCCTGCTCGCACCAGCCGAGCAGCCGGTCCGCGAGCCGCACCTGTTCGGCGTCGCTCACCTTGGGCAGCACCACGCCGGCGAGCCCGGTCCTGGCCACCGCCCGCAGTCGGGCCGCCGCCGGCCAGTCGTCCAGCGGGGGGATCCGGACGAACAGCGCCGTCGCCGGCTCGGCCGCCGCGGCCACCGCCGCCGCGACCCGCTCGGTCGCGGCCGGCCTGTCGGCCTCCGCGACCGCGTCCTCCAGGTCGAGGACGACCGCGTCGGCGCCGGCCGCGACGGCCTTCGGCAGCCACTCCGTCCGGTTGCCCGGCACGAACAGCATCGAGCGCAGCGGCGGCCGCGCGATCCCGGACGCCATCAGATGACCCCGTTCTCCGCCAGGCTCGCCACCTCGTCCTCGGAGAGCCCCAACCACTCCCGGTAGACGAGCTCGTTGTCCTGGCCGAGCGCGGGTCCCGAGCGCCACACCTCGCCCGGGCGCCGCCTGAAGTGCGGGATCACCGCCTGCATCCGCACCGGGCCGAGGTCCGGGTCGGGCACGGTGACGATGTCCTCCCGCTCCGCGTAGACCGGGTCGGCCGCGATGTCGGCCGCGCTGAACACCCGGGAGGCGACCACCTCGGCCTCGGCGAACGCCGCCAGGCACTCGTCGGTGCCCCGCTCGGCCACCCACTCCCGCAGCCCCGCGTCCAGCCGGGCCCGGCCGGCGTGTTGCCGCTCGACCGTGGCGAACTCCTCGTCGGGCAGCCCCAGCAGCCGCGCCACGTTGCGCACCGAGCGCACCGTGGCCGAGGTGACCGTGAGCCACTCGCCGTCCCGCGACCGGTAGGTGTTGATCACCGCCGCCGGGGCGACGGCCAGCTGGTTGCCCGAGCGCTCCGGTACCTCGCCCAGCTGGTCGTGCACGATCACCTGCCACTCGACCAGCCGGAACAGCGGCTCGAACAGGGCCAGATCGATCCACTCGCCGTCGAACTCCGGGTCTGTGGCCCGGCGGTGCAGCGCGGCGAGCACCGCGTACGCGCCCATCAGCCCGGTCACCGCGTCGCCGTGCGAGAAGCCGGTGTGCACGGGCGGCCCGTCCGGGAAGCCGGTCAGGTGCACGACGCCGCTGCGCGCCTCGCCCATCTTGCCGAAGCCGGGGGCGTCCGCCCGCGACGAGGTGGCGCCGTAGCCGGATATCTGGAGCAGCACCGCCCGGGGGTTGAGGCGGTGCACCGACTCCCAGTCGAGGCCCCAGCTCCGCAGCCGGCCGGCCCGCATGGTGACGATGACGACGTCGGCCCAGGCGACCAGGCGGCGCGCCACGGCCCGGCCCGCCTCGTGGTGCAGGTCGAGCGTCACCGACCGCTTGTTCCGCCCGGCGACCTTGAACCACAGCGGCACCCCGTCCCGGCGCGGTCCCATCGCGCGCGCCGGGTCGCCGGCGCCCGGCGGTTCGACGTGCACGACGTCCGCGCCCTGGTCCGCGAGCATCGAGCCGGCCAGTGGCCCGGCCACCACGTGGGCGAACTCCACCACCTTCAGCCCGCGCAGCTGCCCCCGCCGGGGCCCGTCGAGCACTTCCCGCCGTTCGCGCTGTCCGTCCGGCACGCCTCGCTCCTCACCGCCGTCGTCGAGCCTTCAGCGTGCCCACCCCGACCGATGCCCGTCCAGCAAAAGAAGGTCCTGAAGCCATGCGGTTTTCGCATGAGTCGAAGAGGGGCGACCGGTGCTCCGTCAGGCCGCCCAGGAGACGCCGGTCGGCAGTTCGCCGCCCGAGGTCCTGAACTCCCCGAGGGTGGCGAGGAACCGCTCGGCGGCCTGCGGCAGCGAGCGCCGGGTGCGCAGCACGAGGTCGAGCCGCCGGTCCACCACGGGTTCCACCAGCGGCCGGCAGACGACGGGCCCGGCGCCGAGCAGCGGCAGCACGAGCGCCGGCAGGGCCGTGACGCCGAGCCCGGCCGCGACCAGGCCGCCGACCGTGGCGACGCTGACGGCCTCGGCGGCCGGCGCCGCCGTGGCGTCGATCTGGGCGAAGGCGGCGTCGGTGAGCCGGCGCACGCTGGAGTCCCGCCCCACGGCGAGGAACGGCCGTCCCGCCAGGTCGCCCCAGCGGACCTCCGCCCGCTCGGCCAGCGGGTCCCCGGCCGGCAGCACGGCCACGAACCGGTCCCGGATCAGCGGTTGGCCGGTCAGCTGGTCGGTGGGGCGGCCCATGGTGGTGATGGCGAAGTCCGCGTTCCCGGCCGACACCCGCGCCAGCACGGCGCGTTCGAGACCGTCGAGCAGCCGCACCGAGACCCGCGGGTGCGCCGCGCGGAAGCCGGAGATCGCCCGGGGCAGCAGCACGGCCGCGACCGAGGGCAGGGTGGCGACGGTGACGGTGCCGGACTCGCCCTGCAGGAAGCGCCGCAGCTCGGTCATGCCGGCCCGGTGCGCGGTGATGATCTGTTCCGCTATGCGCAGCGCCTCCACGCCGGCCGGGGTCAACCGGACGTTGCGCGTGTTGCGTTCCAGCAACTGGGTGCCGAGCAGCCGCTCGAGGTCGGCGACCACCCGGCTGAGCGAGGACTGCGAGACGTGCAACTCGGCGGCCGCCGCGGTGAAGCTGGCGGCGCGGGCGACGGCGGCGTAGGCCGTGAGCTGGCGCAGGGTGGCATCCATGGCCAGGGAGCATAGGTGCGCGACGCCCCCAGTGATGCGCAGATCGCATAAAAGAATCTCGGTTTGATGCTGGACGCCGATCTGTGGTGGCTCGGAAACTCTCCTGCAACGCGCCGGGGCCCGCCCGCCCCGGGGCCGCCTCCCCGCGTGCCGCCGGGGGCCGTTCCCCGAGAAAGCGAGCCACCCATGCTGGCAACCCTGGGCTTCGCCACGATCGCCGTCTTCCTGCTGCTGACCATGACCAAGCGCGTCTCCGTGCTGGTCGCCCTGGTCCTGGTGCCGGTGGTGGCGGCGCTCGTCGGCGGGCACGCGGGTGAACTCGGCGACCTGGTCCTGGACGGGTTGACCACGGTGGCCCCCACAGGCGTCATGATCGCCTTCGCGGTCCTCTACTTCAGCCTGATGGTGGACGCCGGCCTCTTCGACCCGCTGATCCGGGCCATCCTCCGGTTCGCGCAGGGCGATCCGCTGCGGATCACCGTCGGCACGGCCGTGCTCACCATGTGCGTGGCCCTGGACGGCGACGGCGCCTCCACCTTCCTGATCACCGTCTCCGCGCTGCTGCCCGTCTACCAGCGGCTCGGCATGAGCCCGCTGGTGCTCTCCGGCGTGGTCTGTCTGGGCGCCGGGGTGATGAACATCGTGCCCTGGGGCGGACCCACGGTGCGGGCCATGGCCGCGCTGGACCTGGAGAGCTCCGACCTGTTCACGCCGGTGCTGCCCGCGATGGTCATGGGCATCTGCTGGGTGCTGGTGGCGTCCTGGCTGATCGGTCGCCGCGAGCGGCGCCGGATCGCCGCGCTCGGCCCGGGTGAACTCCCCGTGGAGCCGCGGGAGTCGGCCGGGGAGCCGGCGGTGGCGGGGGAGGGGCCGGGCACGTTGCGGCTGCCGGAACCCACCACGCCGCGTTGGCTCACCGCCGTCAACCTGGCCCTCACCGTCACCCTGCTGGTGGCGCTGATCGCCGAGGTCATGCCGCTTCCGGTGCTCTTCGTCCTCGGCTTCACGGTGGCGCTGGTCTTCAACCACCCGACGTGGGAGCGCCAGCAGGAACTCCTGGAGCGGCACGGCAAGAACGTCGTCCTGGTCACCACGATGATCTTCGCGGCCGGGGTGCTGACCGGCATCCTCACCGGCACCGGGATGATCGACGAGATGGCCGGGGCGCTGGTCGACGCGATACCCGGCGCGCTCTCCGACCGCCTGCCGGTGCTGGTCGCCGTCACCGGCATGCCGCTCAGCCTCGTCTTCACCCCGGACGCCTACTACTTCGGCGTGCTCCCGGTGCTCGCGGAGACCGCCGCCGGCTCCGGAGGCGACCCGGCGGAGGTCGGCCGGGCCGCCCTCCTCGGCCAGATGACCACCGGCTTCCCGCTCAGCCCGCTCACCGCCTCCACGTTCATCCTGGTCGGCATGAGCGGGGTGTCCCTCGGCGAGCACCAGCGCTTCATCTTCCGCTGGGCCTTCGCCACCACCCTGGTGATGACCGCCGGCGCCCTGCTGACCGGCGCGTTCGCCCTCTGACGGGTGGGGGCTCCCGCCAGTGAGCCGGCCCGCCTCGCCTTCCTTGCCCCCGCACCGCGCGAGCGGCACCAGCCGCGCGGGCGGCCCGTCGCCGGCGCTCCCGCGCCGTGGAGTGGAGCCCAGTCATGTGGAACGTACGTGACCGCCACCGCCGTTACGGCGCACCCGCCGCCCTGGCCCTGTGCGTCGCTGCCCTGGTGCCGGCCGCGCCGGCTTCGGGCGGCGAAGCCGCCCGCCTGCCGGGCTATGTCACCTCGCTGACCGCCCGCCACCTCGACGGGACAGCCGACGACCTGCTCACCGCAGGGCTCGGCTTCGAAGGGCTGCGCGACCCGGACCCGCCAGGCTTCGCCGATCCCGAGCACCCCACCCCGGCCGAGCTGCGCCGGCTGGCGATCTGGGGCGCGGTCGGCCTGTACGGCGACGACTCCGGCGGCCTCGGCCGGCTCTACGGGCCCGACATCGGCCCGGACGGCCGGCCGGTGCCGGGCGACGGCCGGATCCCGGGCACCGAGTACACCGCGACCGCGGGTGCCGGGGCCGACTCGGTCACCTTCGTCGTGCAGGTGCCGGACGACCTCGACCGGTCCCGGCCCTGCGTGGTCGCGGCACCGGCCGCCGGGCTGCTCGGCGTCTACCAGGCGATCGGCGGCGCGGGCGCCTGGGCGCTGCACCGGGGCTGCGCGGTCGCCTACACCGACAAGGGGATGGGCCCCGGCTTCCACGACCTCGCCACCGACACCGTGATGGCCGCCGACGGCACCACCGGGCCGCGCGCCGAACTCGGCGATCGGGCCGTGTTCGACGCCGGTCTGAGCGACCAGGCCCGCGAGCGGTACAACGCCCGCAGCCCCTACCGGGTCGCGTTCAAACAGGCCCACTCGGGGCGCAACCCGCAGGCCACCTGGGGGCGGGACACGGTCCGCGCCGTCGAACTCGCGCTGGCGCTGCTCGACCGGGACCACCGCGCCGGCGGCCCGGCCGCGGGCTACACCCCGGAGAACACCACCGTGATCGCGGCCGGCGTCTCCAACGGCGGCGGCGCCGTGCTGGCCGCGGGCGAGCAGGACCGGCGCGGCCTGATCGACGCCGTGGTCGCCGCCGCGCCGCAGCTCAACCTCGTGTCGCCGCCCGGCGTCACCGTCCGGCAGGGCGGCGTGCCCGTGCCGGCAGCCGGGACCCCGCTGGTGCGTTACGGGGCGCTGGCCGCGCTGCTCCAGCCCTGCGCGATTCTCGCCGAGCCCGGGGCGCCGGGCCGCGACTCCTTCGACGAGGCGGCGGCGGCCCGCCGCTGCGCCGCGCTGGTCGGCGACGACCCGCGGCTGATCTCCCGCGCGGACGCGGCGGCCGCCGGCCCGTCCGGGCTGCCCGGCCTCGCCCAACGGGCCCTGGTGCGGGCCGGTTTCCAGCCGGCGTCCGGGTACCTCCAGGCCAGTCACTACGACCCGCAGACGCCCGTCTCCTACGCGATGAGCTTCGCCCGCGCCTCCGCCGCCGACGCGCTGTGCGGCTACAGCTGGGCCGCCACCGACGCGGAGGGACGGCCCGCCCCCTACACGGCGGCCCAGTTGGCCGTCGCCTTCGCCACCAGCGGCGGCCGGGCGCCGGCGCCCGGCACGTTGGTCAACGACCGCTCGCACGGCGGCCCCGTCGCCGACCGCCGCTCCCTCGGCCCCGACGGGCGACCCGACTACAACCTGGCCGGCGAACGCTGCGTCTACCGGGTGGCGTTCGGCGAGCCGGCGACCGCCGCTGAGCGGGCCTGGGCGAACCGGGTGGCGCGGGGGCTCGACGAGACCCGGCGGGACGGCGACCTGGGCGGCAGGCCCGCGCTGATCGTCCAGGGCCGGGACGACGCCCGGGTGCCCGTCAACCACAGCGCCCGCCCCTACCTGGCGCTCAACGCCCGGGCGGAGGGCGAGGCCGGCCGGCTGTCCTATGTGGAGGTCACCAACGCCCACCACAGCGACAGCACCGCCGCTGGGTTCGACAACCGCTACGTTCCGCTCGGTCACTACTACCAGCAGGCCCTCGACCTGATGTGGGACCACCTGACCACCGGGCGCCCGCTGCCGCCGAGCCAGGTCGTCCGCACCGTCCCGCGTGGCGGCGAACCGGGCCGGGCGCCCGAGCTCACCCCGGTCAACGTGCCGCCCATCGCGGCGGATCCGGCGCCGGGCGACCGGATCCGGGCGGGCCGGAACGGGGTCGACGTCCCGAACTGACCCCGGAGCCGCGGGAAAACCCCTCGCCCGCCCCTGGACACATCGCGTCGGATGCCGCGACCATATGGGCTACTGCATACGGTATGCAATCTCCGATCGTGTTCAGTGCCCCCCGGGGCTGTCCGGACCAACGAGGGGACGTCCACATGACCGAGGCAGCCGGCACCCACGCCCCCAAGGCCCTGGCGGGCGTGCGGGTGCTCGACCTGACGCACGTCCAGTCGGGGCCCTCCGCCACCCAGTTGCTCGCCTGGCTGGGCGCGGACGTGATCAAGCTGGAGACGCCGGGCAGGGGTGACGTCGCGCGCTCCCAACTGCGCGACCGGCCCGGCGTCGACAGCCTCTACTTCGCGATGCTCAACTGCAACAAGCGCAGCATCACCCTCAACCTCAAGGCCCGACAGGGCAAACGGATGTTCCGCCGGCTCGTCGCCACGGCCGACGTGCTGGTCGAGAACCGCGACCCCGGCGTGCTCGACCGGCTCGGCTTCCCCTGGCCGGTGCTGCGCCGGCTCAACCCACGCCTGGTCTACGCCAGCATCAGGGGCTTCGGGCCCGGGCCGCACGCCGAGCTCAAGGGCTACGAGTTGTTCGCCCAGGCGATGGGCGGCGCGATGGCCACCACGGGCTTCCCCGACGGGCCACCCACCGCCAGCGGCGCCCAGATCGGCGACGCGGGGGCCGGCGTCCACCTGGTCGCGGCCGTCCTGGCCGCGCTCTACCAGCGCACCGTCACCCGGCGTGGCCAACGGGTCCAGGTCACCATGCAGGAGGCCGTGCTCAACCTCTGCCGGGTCAAGCTCCGCGACCAACAGCGCCTGGCCAACGGCCCGTTGGTCGAGTACCCGAGCCGCCCCTCGGGTCCCGAGGTGCCGCGCGCCGGCAACGCCTCGGGCGGCGGGCAGCCCGGCTGGGCGCTGCGCTGCGCGCCCGGCGGCCCCAACGACTACGTGTACGTGATCGTGCAGCCGCAGGGCTGGAAGGCGCTGACCCGGCTGATCGGCCGGCCAGAACTCGCCGACGACGCCGGCTGGGCGGGCCAGGAGGCCAGGCGCGCCAAACTGGACAAGATGTTCGCGCTGGTCGAGGAGTGGACCGAACGGCGCGAGAAGTGGCGGGTGTTGGACATCCTCACCGAGCACGGCATCCCCTGCGCCCCCGTGATGTCCACCAGGGAGCTGCTCGACGACCCGACACTCGCCGCGCTCGGCGCGATCGTCGAGGTCGAGCACCCGGAACGCGGCGGCTTCCGCACCGTCGGCTCCCCGCTCCGGCTCTCCGACTCCCCTGTCGAGGTCGGCAGGCCGCCGCTGCTCGGCGAGCACAACGCCGAGGTCTACGCGGAACTCGGATACGGCGCCCGCCAGTTGGCCGGGCTGCGGGCGAGCGGCGTGATCTGAGCGGAACGGCGGTCCGAGGTGTCACGCCCCTGTCCCGGCGCGGCGATCACTGGAATACTGTATGCAATCCCTGCCCCTCAGGGGCCCACACCCGACCGAGATCGGGGGCAGTGAATGAGAGTGGCAGTGCTCGGCGCCGGAGCCATCGGCGCCTACGTCGGAGCGGCGCTGCACCGCGGCGGCACCGACGTCCATCTGATCGCGCGCGGCGCCCAGTTGGCCGCGCTGCGCGAGCGCGGCGTCACGGTGCTCAGCCCGCGCGGCGACTTCCTGGCCCGCCCGCCCGCCACCGGCGACCCCGCCGAGGTGGGCCCCGTCGACTACGTCTTCCTCGGCCTCAAGGCACAGCAGTACGCCACCTGCGGCGCCCTGCTCGAGCCGCTGCTCGGCCCCGAGACCGCGGTGATCGCCGCGCAGAACGGCATCCCCTGGTGGTACTTCCACGGCCTGGCCGGGCACGCCCTGGAGGGCCGCCGCATCGAGGCCGTCGACCCGGAGGGCACCGTCAGCTCCGTGATCCCGGTGCGCCGGGCCATCGGCTGCGTCGTCTACTGCTCGACCGAGATCGCCGAACCCGGGGTGATCCGCCACCTGGAGGGCACCAGGTTCGCCATCGGCGAGCCGGACGGCAGCGTCTCCCGCCGCTGCCTCGACTTCAGCGCGGCCATGGTGGCCGGCGGCCTCAAGTGCCCCGTGGAGTCCGACCTGCGCAACGACATCTGGGTCAAGCTGATGGGCAACGTCGCCTTCAACCCGCTCAGCGCCCTGACCCGCGCCACCATGGTGCAGATCGCCACCCACCCCGGCGCCCGCCGCCTCGTCGGCTCGATGATGGCCGAGACCCTGGCGGTGGCGCGGGCCACCGGCAGCACGCCCGGCGTCTCCATCGACCGCAGGCTCGCCGGCGCCGAACGCGTCGGCCACCACAGGACCTCGATGCTCCAGGACCTCGAGGCCGGCAAGGAGATGGAGACCGGCGCCATCCTCGGCGCGGTGGTCGAGCTCGCCGAGCTGACCGGCGTCCCGGCCCCCACCCTGCGCGACGTGCACGCCGCCGTCGACCTCCTCGCCCGCACCAGCACCCGCCCGCCCGCCGGCACCGCCGCCGGCCGCCCCACCGCCGCACCTGACCCCCAACCCCCAGCACGGAAGGTCGAGCCAGCATGACCGCCAACTCCCCAGGCCAGCGCACCCGGCAGGACCGGAAGCGCCGCCGCGAGCACTACACCCGCCTCACCCAGCCGCTGGTCCGCGACTCCGGCGTGCTGCGGCCCGCCACCTGGGAGGAGGCGATGAGCCGGGCCGCCGAGGGCTTCTGGCGCAACACCGAGCAGCACGGCCCGGACGCCTTCGGCATGTTCTCCTGCGCCCGCTCCACCAACGAGATGAACTACCTGGCGCAGAAGTTCACCCGGGTCGTCGTCGGCACCAACAACGTCGACTCCTGCAACCGCACCTGCCACGCGCCCAGCGTCGCCGGCCTCGCCCACGCCTTCGGCAGCGGCGGCGGCACCTCCTCCTACCAGGAGATCGAGGACACCGACGTCATCGTGCTCTGGGGCTCCAACGCCCGCGAGGCGCACCCGATCTTCTTCCAGCACGTGCTGCGCGGCATGCGCAACGGCGCCCGGCTCTTCGTCGTCGACCCCCGCCGCACCTCGACCGCCCAGTTCGCCGAGCGGCACCTGCCGTTGAACGTCGGCACCGACATCCCACTCGCCTACGGGATCGCCCGCGAGATCATCCACGCCGGCCTCGCCAACCGCACCTTCATCGAGCGCGGCACCGAGAACCACGCCGCCTACGCGGCCGCCGCCGAGCCCTGGACACTGGCCCGCACCGAGGAGGTCACCGGCGTCCCCGCCCACCTGATCCGCGAACTCGCCCACGCCTACGCCCGCGCCGACCGCGCCCAACTCTGCTGGACCCTCGGCATCACCGAGCACCACAACGGCACCGACAACGTCCTCGCCCTCATCAACCTGGGCCTGCTCACCGGACAGGTCGGCCGCCACGGCGCGGGACTCAACCCGCTGCGCGGCCAGAACAACGTCCAGGGCGGCGGCGACATGGGCGCCATCCCCAACCGGCTCCCCGGCTTCCAGGACATCCTCGACCCCGCCGTGCGCGAGAAGTTCGGCCTCGCCTGGGGCCGCGCCATCCAGCCGCGCTACGGCTGGAACCTCACCCAGATGCTCGACCACATCGAGCGCGGCGACCTCACCACCTGCTACATCATCGGCGAGAACCCGGTCCAGTCGGAGGCCGACGCCCAGCACACCGTCAAGCGGCTCTCCAACCTCGACCACCTCGTCGTCCAGGACATCTTCCTCACCAAGACCGCGCAGCTCGCCGACGTCGTGCTGCCCGCCACCGCCGCCTGGTGCGAGACCGACGGCACCTTCACCAACAGCGAGCGGCGGGTGCAGCGGGTCCGCAAGGCACTCAAACCCCCGGCCGGCGCCCGCGACGACATCGCGATCCTCTGCGACATGGCCCGCCGGCTCGGCCACGACTGGCACTACACGCCCGAGCAGGCCTGGGACGAGATGCGCTCCCTCGCCCCCAACCACGCCGGCATCTCCTGGGCCCGGCTTGAGGCGGGCGGCATCCAGTGGCCCTGCTACAGCGAGGACACCCTCGAACCCTCCTACCTGCACGGCAGGTTGTGGGAGGAGGACCCGGAACGGCGCGGCCGTCCGGCCCCGTTCACCGTGCTCGAACACCGCCCGCCGGTGGACGAGCTCACCGAGGAGTTCCCGCTGCGACTCACCACGGGCCGCCGCCTCGACTCCTACAACACCGGCGTCCAGTCCGGCGGTTTCGACTCCCCGCTGCGCCGCGGCGAGACCCTGGACCTGCACCCGGTCGACGCGGAGGCCCTCGGCGTCGCCGACGGCGAGGAGGTGCGGATCAGCTCCCGCCGCGGCTCCATCGTCGCCCCGGTCCGGCTGGACGCCGCGCTCAGCCCGGGGCTCGCCTTCATGACCTTCCACTTCCCGGACGAGGTGGACGTCAACACCATCACCATCGAGGCCACCTGCCCGGTCGCCGGCACCGCCGAGTACAAGGCCGCCGCCATCCGCGTCGAGCGCCTCGACCCCACCCCGGCCCGCTAGCCATCGCCCCCGCCAAGGAGCGCACCATGGAACTGCACTTCTCCGGCGCCACGGTGACCGAGCAGGAACGGGACGCCGTCGACGCCGCACTCGCCGCCCAGGCCGACGACCCGGAGGCCCCCGCGCACCGCCGCGACCTGCTGCTGCCGGCCCTGCACGCGGTGCACGAGCGGATCGGCTGGATCAGCCCCGGCGCGTTGGAACACCTCTGCCGCCGCCTGGAGATCCCGCCCGCCAGCGCCTACGGCGTCGCCAGCTTCTACTCGCTGTTCTCCCTCACCCCCCGCCCCCGCCGGGTGCTCCACGTGTGCACCGACCTGGCGTGCAAGACCGCGGGCGGCGACGCGCTCGCGGCGGCGGCCGAACGCCAACTCGGCCCGCCGGGGCAGCCGGAGGGCGACGTCCAGTGGCTGCGCAGCCCCTGCCTCGGCGTCTGCGAACGCGCCCCGGCGGCCCTGGTCTTCGAGGCCGGCGAGGTCGCGGCCGAGCAGGTGCTGGCCCCCACCGGCGCCACCGAACTGCTGGCCGCGGCCCGCACCGGGCCGGCCACCGAGCCCGACCCCACCGCCTCCGAGCCGCCCGTCGTCGAGTCCGTGCCCCAGGCCGGGCGGCCGGGGCTGCGCCTGCTGCGCCGGGTCGGCACCGTGGACCCCACAAGCCTGGCGGCGTACCGGGCCAGCGGCGGCTACACGGCGCTGCGCCGCGCCATCTCCATCGGCCCGAGCGCCGTCATCCGGGAGGTCACCGACTCCGGGCTCACCGGCCGCGGCGGCGCCGCCTTCCCCACCGGCCGCAAGTGGGACGCCACCGCCCGACAGCCCGAGACCCCGCACTACCTGGTCTGCAACGCCGACGAGAGCGAGCCGGGCACCTTCAAGGACCGCGTGCTGCTGGAGGGCGACCCGTTCGCCGTCGTCGAGGCCATGACCATCGCGGGGCTCGCCGTCGGCGCCCGCCGCGGCTACCTCTACCTGCGCGGCGAGTACCCGCGCGCGCTGCACCGGATCAGGCACGCCATCGCGGAGGCCAGGCACCGCGGCTACCTCGGCCGCGACGTCATGGGACATCCGGGCTTCCACTTCGACATCGAGATCAGACGCGGCGCCGGCGCCTACATCTGCGGCGAGGAGACCGCGATCTTCAACTCCATCGAGGGCTACCGCGGCGAGCCCCGCAGCAAGCCGCCGTTCCCCGTGGAGAAAGGCCTGTTCGGCAAGCCCACCACCGTCAACAACATCGAGACCCTGGCCAACATCCCGCTCATCCTCGAAGAGGGCGCCGCCGCCTACGCCCGCCTCGGCACCGAACGCTCCACCGGCAGCAAGCTGTTCTGCCTCTCCGGAAGCGTCCGCCGGCCAGGCGTCTACGAGGTGCCCTTCGGCACCACCCTCGGCGAACTCCTCGACCTGGCCGGGGGAGTGGCCGAGGGCCGCACCCTGCGCGCCGTGCTGCTCGGCGGCGCCGCCGGCGGCTTCGTCCGCGCCGACGAACTCGACCTGCCCCTCACCCTGGAGGACGCCCGCGCCGCCGGCACCACCCTCGGCTCGGGCGTCGTGCTCGCCCTCGACGACCAGGCCGACCTGGCCGGGATCCTGCTGCGCATCGCCGCGTTCTTCCGCGACGAGTCCTGCGGCCAGTGCGTCCCGTGCCGGATCGGCACCGTCCGCCAGGAGGAGGCCCTGCAACGCCTGGTGCGCCGCGGCGACCCCGCCGACACCGCGCTGCTGCGCGAGGTCGGCCAGGTGATGCGCGACTCCTCCATCTGCGGCCTCGGCCAGACCGCCTGGAACGCCATCGAGTCCGCCCTCGACCGCCTCGGCCTGCTCACCAGCACGAAGGGAACCGCATGACCGCCATCGACCTCGGACTGCCTCGCCGCATGGTGGAGTTCACCCTGGACGGCACCACCGTGCGGGTCCCGGAGGGCGCCACCATCCTGGACGCCGTCCGGGCCGCCGGCGGCGACCTGCCCACCCTCTGCCACGGCGACACGCTCACCCCGGCCAACGTCTGCCGGCTCTGCATGGTCGAGGTCGAGGGCTCCCGCACCCTGGTGCCCTCCTGCTCGCGCCGGGCCGAGCCCGGCATGGTGGTGCGCACCGCCACCGAGCGCGCCCGGCACAGCCGCAAGCTGGTCCTCGAACTCCTCGGCTCGGCCACCGACCTGTCCACCACCCCGAAGGTCGCCGACTGGATGGCCGAGTACGACGCGGACCCCGAGCGCTTCGGCCCCGCGGCGCCGCCCAGGACCGGCCCGGCCAGGCCCGGCGAGCACGAGGAGACCGACGGCGCCGCCGCGGCCACCGTCGCCCAGCCCGCCAAGGTCGACAACGACCTCTACGTCCGCGACTACGGCAAGTGCATCCTGTGCTACAAGTGCGTCGACGCCTGCGGCGACCAGTGGCAGAACACCTTCGCCCTGACCGTCGCCGGACGCGGCTTCGACGCCGGCATCTCCACCGAGTACGCGGCCCCGCTGCCCGACTCCGCCTGCGTCTACTGCGGCAACTGCATCGAGGTCTGCCCCACCGGCGCCCTCAGCTTCAAGGCCGAGTACGACCACCGCGAGGCCGGCACCTGGGACGAGTCGGCGCAGACCGAGACCACCACGCTGTGCACCTTCTGCGGCACCGGCTGCTCGCTCACCCTGCACGTCCAGGAACTCCCGGACGGCGCCGAGCAGATCGTCAAGGTCACCTCCCCACACGACAGTTCGGTCACCCACGGCAACCTCTGCATCAAGGGCCGCTTCGGCTGGCAGCACGTGCAGCGCACCGGGCCGCCGATCCAGGACGTCGAGGAGGTCGAGCTGTGACGGGCTACCGGCTCAAGCCGGGCACCGACTGGACCGACGCCCTCGCCCGCTGCCTGGCCGCCGCGCCCGAGGCGTTCCGCACGGACCGGGTGCTCAACCTGCACGGCGGCGGCTGGCACCAGGACGGCATCCCGGCCCCCGCCACCAGCCCGGTCGACGGCCGCCCGATCCTCGGCCCACCCGCCCTCGACCCGACCACCGCCCGCGCCGCCGTCCTCGGCGCACTCGACCAGCACCGCTCCTGGGGCCGGCTGCCGCTCGCCGAGCGGCGCGCCCGCGTCGCCGGCGCGGTCGACGAACTCGCCGCCCACCGCGACCTGTTGGCACTGCTCCTGGTCTGGGAGATCGGCAAGCCCTGGCGGCTCGCCCGGGCCGACGTGGACCGCTGCCTGGACGGCGTGCGCTGGTACCTCGACGAGATCGAGCCCATGCTGGGCGACCGCGCCCCGCTGGCCGGCCCCGTCTCCAACATCGCCAGCTGGAACTACCCGATGAGCGTGCTCATGCACGCGATGCTGGTCCAGGTGCTCGCCGGCAACGCGGTCGTCGCCAAGACCCCCACCGACGGCGGCACCGCCTGCCTCACGCTGGCCTGCGCGCTCGCCGCCCGGCACGGCCTGCCCCTCACCCTGGTCAGCGGCAGCGGCTCCGAACTCTCCCCGGCGCTGGTCGGCGACCCGGCCGTGGGCTGCGTCAACTTCGTCGGCGGGCGCGGCGCCGGCGGCCGGGTCGCCGCCGCCCTCGCCGCCACCCGCACCCGGCACATCCTGGAACAGGAGGGCCTCAACTGCTGGGGCGTGTGGGAGTTCAGCGACTGGGAGCTGCTGGCCGGGCACGTGCGCCGCGCCTTCGAGTACGGCAAGCAGCGCTGCACCGCCTACCCCCGCTACGTCGTCCAGCGCGACCTCTTCGACGCCTTCCTCGCCGCCTACCTGCCGGCCGTCCGCGCCGTGGAGTTCGGCCACCCGCTGGCCGTCGCGCACCCGGACGACGAGCCGCCGGAGCTGGCCTTCGGCCCGCTGATCAACGACGCCAAGGCCAAGGAACTGGCCGGCGTGGTGGCCGACGCGGTGGCCCGCGGCGGGATCCCGCTGCACCGCGGCCGGCTCGCCGACGGCCGCTTCCTGCCAGGACAGAACACCGCCGCCTATCTGCCACCGGCGGCCGTGCTCGCCCCACCACCCTCCTCACCCCTGCACCACCAGGAACCCTTCGGCCCCGTCGACACCATCGTGCTGGTTGACACCGAGGCCGAGTTGCTGGCCGCCATGAACGCCAGCAACGGCGCCCTCGTCGCCTCCCTGGCCTGCGACGACCCGGCCACCGCGAGCCGACTCGCGGCACAGCTCCGGGCGTTCAAGGTGGGGATCAACGCGCCCCGCTCGCGCGGCGACCGCGCCGAGCCGTTCGGCGGCCGAGGGGCCTCCTGGCACGGCGCCTTCGTCGGCGGCGAACTCCTGGTGCGAGCCGTCACCCAGGGGCCGCCCGGCGAACGCCTGCCCGGCAACTTCGCCGAGTACACGCTCTACCCGCCCACCTGACCCCGCCCCGGAAGCGCCCGAGATGACCACTGCCGCCGCCCCCCGGTGGACCGTCAACCTGTCCATCCTCTTCACCGAGCTCCCGCTGCTCGACCGCCCCGCCGCGGCCGCCGCCGCCGGATTCACCGCCGCCGAACTGTGGTGGCCCTTCGACGACGACCCGAGCCCCGCCGACTCCGACGTCGCGGCGCTGCGCCACGCCTTCGCCGACGCCGGGATCCGGCTGAGCGGGCTCAACCTGCTCGACGACCTCGGCCGGGGCGAGCGCGGCACCCTCTCCGACCCCGCCCAGACCGACCGGTTCCGGGCGAACCTGCCCGTCGCGGTCGGCCTCGCCGAGGATCTCGGCTGCACCGCCCTGAACGCCCTCTACGGCAACCGGGTACCCGGGCTCGACCCCGCCGACCAGGACGAACTCGCCCTGGAGAACCTGGCCCTGGCCGCCCGCGCCGCCCACGACATCGACGCCGTGCTGCTGGTCGAGGCGCTCAACGCGCACGAGTCGCCGCGCTACCCGCTGGTCTCGGCGAAGGCGGCCGTGGCGGTCGTCGACCGGGTCAACGAGGTCACCGGGCTCGGCAACGTCCGCTTCCTGTGCGACGTCTACCACCTCTCCCGGATGGGCGAGGACCCGCTCGCGGTCGTCGACGCGCACGCCGACCGCATCGGCCACGTCCAGGTCGCCGACGTCCCGGGACGCAACCAGCCGGGCACCGGCTCCCTCGACCTGCCCGCCCTCCTCGACCGGCTGGCGGCACACGGCTACCCGGGCCTGATCGGCCTCGAGTACCGGCCGACGGGACCGAGCGCCGCCAGCCTCGACTGGCTGCCGCGCGGGGACCGCGCCGACCGGCGGGAGGCACTCAGGTGACCGCGATCGGCTTCGTCGGCCTCGGCATCATGGGCGCCCCGATGGCCGGCCACCTCGTCAAGGCCGGCCACGCGGTCACCGGTTACGACCTCGTCGACGCCGCCGTCGAACGCCTCGCCGCCCAGGGCGGCCGGGCCGCCGAGAGCCTCGCCGAGGCCGTCACCGGCGCCGAGGTGGTCATCACCATGCTGCCCGCCGACCCACACGTCAGGTCCGTCGTGCTGGAGGAGGGCGGCGTGCTGACGCACGCCGCCCCCGGCACCCTGCTGATCGACATGAGCAGCGTCACCCCCGGCATCGCCCTGGAGATCGCCGCCGCCGCGGCCCCGCTCGACGTCCGCGTCCTGGACGCCCCGGTCTCCGGCGGCGAGGCCGGCGCCGTCGAGGCCGGGCTCTCCATCATGGTCGGCGGCGAGGCCGCCGACTTCGCCGCCGCCAGGCCGCTGTTCGACCGGCTCGGCTCCACCGTGGTGCACGTCGGCCCCACCGGCGCAGGACAGACCGTCAAGGCGGCCAACCAGCTGATCGTCGCCGTGCACCTCCAGGCCCTCGCCGAGGCCGTGGTGTTCCTGCGGCGGGCCGGCGTCGACCTCGGCTCGGCGCTCGACGTGCTGGGCGGCGGCCTGGCCGGATCCACGGTCCTCGCCCGCAAGCGCGCCGCCATGGAACACCACGACTTCCGGCCCGGCTTCCGCATCGACCTGCACCACAAGGACATGGGCAACGTCACCGAGGCCGCCCGCGCCCTCGGTGTGCCGCTGCCGCTCGGCGCGCTGGCCGCCCAACTGGTCGCCTCGGCCCGTGCCAACGGCGACGGCGGCCTGGACCACGCCGCGCTGCTGCGCGGCGTCGAACGGCTGGCCGGCGGCTGAGCCGCCGAGCTCCGCCCAGGCCCGGCCCACCCCCTTCCCACGACCCCCGACGGGAGTACCCCATGCCCCGGATGACGGCTGCCCAGGTGGCGGTGGAGATCCTGAAACGCGAGGGCACCAGGCACGTCTTCGGAGTGCCAGGCGCCGCGATCAACCCCTTCTACGCCGCCATGCGCCGCGACGGCGGCCTCACCCACGTACTCGCCCGGCACGTCGAGGGCGCCTCGCACATGGCCGAGGGCTACACCCGCGCCAGGGCCGGCAACATCGGCGTCTGCGTCGGCACCAGCGGCCCCGCGGGCACCGACATGATCACCGGCATCTACTCGGCCGCCGCCGACTCCGTTCCCATCCTCTGCGTCACCGGGCAGGCGCCGGTGGCCAGGCTCCACAAGGAGGACTTCCAGGCCGTCGACATCGCCGCCGTCGCCCGACCGCTCACCAAGATGGCCATGACGGTGCTGGAGCCGGCCCAGGTGCCGGGCGCCTTCCAGCAGGCGTTCCACCTGATGCGGTCCGGGCGCCCAGGGCCGGTGCTGATCGACCTGCCCGTCGACGTCCAGCAGGCCGAGATCCCCTTCGACCCCGACACCTACCAGCCGCTGCCCGTCCACCGGCCCGCCGCCGGCCGCGCCCAGATCGAGCGCGCGCTCGACCTGCTCGGCGCCGCGCGTCGCCCCCTGATCGTGGCCGGCGGCGGCGTGGTCAACGCCGACGCCGCCGAACAGCTCGTCGAGTTCGCCGAGCTGACCGGCGTGCCCGTGGTGCCGACCCTGATGGGCTGGGGCACCATCCCCGACGACCACCCGCTGTGCGCCGGCATGGTGGGCCTCCAGACCTCGCACCGGCACGGCAACGCCAGCATGCTGGCCGCCGACTTCGTGCTCGGCGTCGGCAACCGCTGGGCCAACCGCCACACCGGCGGCCTCGACGTCTACACGCGCGACCGCACCTTCGTCCACGTGGACATCGAACCAACCCAGATCGGGCGGGTGTTCGCCCCCGACTACGGCATCGTCTCGGACGCCGGAGCGGCCCTCGACCTGTTCGTCGAGGCGGCCAGGGAACGGAAGGCCGCCGGCACGCTCCCGGACCGCACCCGGTGGGCCGTCGAGTGCGCCCACCGCAAGGCCACCATGCTCCGCCGCACCCACTACACCGACGTCCCGATCAAGCCCCAGCGGGTCTACCAGGAGATGAACCGCGCCTTCGGCAGGGACACCAGGTACGTCAGCACCATCGGCCTCTCCCAGATCCAGGCCGCCCAGCTGCTCGCCGTCCACCGCCCCCGGCACTGGATCAACGCCGGCCAGGCGGGCCCGCTCGGCTGGACCGTGCCGGCCGCGCTGGGCGTGGCCACCGCGGACCCGGACGCCACCGTGGTGGCGCTCTCCGGCGACTACGACTTCCAGTTCATGATCGAGGAGCTGGCGGTCGGGGCGCAGTTCCGCATCCCCTACATCCACGTCGTGGTCAACAACGCCTACCTCGGCCTGATCCGGCAGGCCCAGCGCGCCTTCGACATGGACTACTGCGTCCAGCTCTCCTTCGACAACGTCAACGCCCCCGAACTCGGCGGCTACGGCGTCGACCACGTCAAGGTGGCCGAGGGCCTGGGCTGCAAGGCCATCCGGGTGGTCGAACCCGAGCTGATCCGGCCGGCGTTGGACCAGGCCAGGGAGCTCGCCGCCGAGTACCGGGTGCCGGTGGTGGTGGAGGTGGTCCTGGAGCGGGTCACCAACGTCCCGATGGGGCTCGAGATCGACGCCGTCGAGGAGTTCGAGGAGTTCGAGGAGTTCGAGGCGCCCGCGCCCCGGGCCGTCACCCCAGGACCCGGTCCAGGTTGAACGCGGCGCTGATCAGGGCGAAGTGGGTGAACGCCTGCGGGAAGTTGCCGCGCTGCTCGCCGGTGTGGCCGATCTCCTCCGCGTACAGGCCGAGGTGGTTGGCGTAGGTCAGCATCTTCTCGAACGCCAGCCTCGCGTCCTCCGGACGGCCGGCCCGCACCAGCGCCTCCACGTACCAGAAGGAGCAGATGGAGAACGTGCCCTCCTCGCCCCGCAGGCCGTCCGGGCTGACCCGTGGGTCGTAGCGGTACACCAGCGAGTCGGACACCAGCTCGTCCGTCAACGCGTCGAGGGTGGACAGCCACTTGGGGTCGGTGGGGGAGATGAACTTGGCCAGCGGCATCATCAGCACCGAGGCGTCGAGCACGTCACCCTCCTCCTGCTGGACGAACGCCTGACGCCGCTCCGACCAGCAGTGGCTCATGATCCGCCGGTAGATGGTGTCCCGCGTCTCGCGCCAGCGCGGGATGTCGGCCGGCAGCCCCCGGCGGATGGCCATCCGCATCGCCCGCTCGATCGCCACCCAGCACATCAGCCGCGAGTACAGGAACCGCTTGGGGCCGCCCCTGGTCTCCCAGACGCCGTCGTCCGCCTGCTCCCAGTTGCCGCACACCCACTCCACCAGCGCGCAGACCTCGTCCCAGCGGTCGCTTGAGATCGGCTGGCCCCACTTGTCGTACAGGTAGATGGAGTCGATCAGCGCGCCGTAGATGTCCAACTGCAACTGCTCGGCCGCCGCGTTGCCGACCCGTACCGGGGCCGAGCCCAGATAGCCCTCCAGATGGGAGAGTTCACGCTCCGGCAGTTCGGCCCGCCCGTCGATGGCGTACATGATCTGCAGCGGCCCTTTCGGCCCCGTCGGGCCTACCGCCTGCTGCCCCGTCCGCTGGGACAGGCCCATCTGCCGGGAGAGAAAGGCCATGAACCCGTCGGCCTCCTCCGTGAAGCCGAGCCGCAGCAGCGCGTACACGGCGAACGCCGCGTCCCTGATCCACACGTAGCGGTAGTCCCAGTTGCGCTCGCCGCCCACCTGTTCCGGCAGGCTGGTGGTGGGGGCCGCCACGATCGCGCCGGTCGGCGCGTACGTCAGCAGCTTCAGCGTCAGCGCCGAGCGGTGCACCATCTCCCGCCACCGACCCCGGTAGCGGGAGGCGTGGAGCCAGCGCCGCCAGAAATCCACCGTCGCCGCGAACTCCTCCTCGGCCTCGGCGCGCGGGCAGGCACGAGGCAGCTGGCCGTCCTCGATCCGGTCCAGCGCGAACACCTCGGACTGGCCCTCCAGCAGCGTGAACCGCGACCAGACGTCGCGGTCGTCGCCCTCCAGCGGAGCCGTGGAGGTGAGCGCCAGCGTCAGGTCGGGCGAGGCGAAGACCGCCTGCCCGTCCTCGATGCGCGCCGTGTGCGGCTGCGCGCCGTAGCCGAACCTGGGCGCCACCCGCGCCCGGAACGGCACCGTGCCGCGCACGCAGACCACCCGCCGGAGCAGCCGGTGCCGGTCGTCGTGGCCGTCCGAGCTGCCGTTGATCGGCATGAAGTCCTGCACCTCGCCCACCCCGTCGCCGGCGAAGAACCGGGTGATCAGCACGTTGGTGTCGGGGAAGTAGAACTGCTTGGTGCGCGCCGGTACGTCCGCCGCCAGCTGGAAGCTGCCGCCCCGGTCGGCGTCCAGGATCGACGCGAAGACGCTGGCCGAGTCGAAGCGCGGACAGCAGTACCAGTCGATGGTGCCGTCGATGCCGACCAGCGCGATGCTGCGCAGGTCGCCGATCAGCCCGTGGTCGGCGATGGGCAGATAGCGCGACTCGGGTCGCTCGGCCATGGCGGACCCCTTCCGGCGGTTCCTCGCCCCTTCCGCCTTCGAGCCTAGAACGGGAAGCCCGAGCCGGCCTCCGCTAACGCGTCACGCTCGGTCGATCGAGTCGGTACACGTAGTGCAGCGGGTCGTCGACCGGGTTGTCGGGCGTGAGCTCGCCGGCGCCCACTCGCCGCAGCCCGGCCCGCTCCAGCGTCCGCCAGGAGGCCCGGTTGGCCGCCACCACCGGCACCAGCACGCAGCCCACCGCCGGCAGCTCGGCCCAGGTCAGCTCGAGCACCGCGCGGACCATCGCGGCGCCGAGGCCGCGCCCCAGCAGCCCGGGCTCGCCGATCAGGTAGTCGACGGTCACCGCCCCGGCGGGCACCGGCACCACGGCGGCGAGCTCCGCCCGGTACTCCGGATAGTCGGCGAAGGCGCACCGCTGGACCAGACCCGCCGGGCGCCGGTCGAACAGCGCCAGCAGGTCGTCGGACGGCTCCTCGCCTCTGGCGGCGGGCCCGAAGTCGCGCGCCACGGCCTCGGCCGAGGTCTCGTGGTGCCACCAACGCGCCACGTGCGGCCTCGCCAGCCAGCCGGCGAGCAGCGGGAAGTCCGGCTCGGTCAGCCGGCGAAAGGCGAACGTCATGGCGTCCCCCCCCGATGTCTCTCGTCGTGCCCCACTCCTACCATCCTCCACCACCATCGGCGCCCGGCCGGGGTGGCTCAGCCGTCGAGCAGCGCGAGCACCGGGCCGCCGGCCAGGCCGAGGGCGAGCGAGCCGAGCGCCGCCGCGTACGCGGTCAGCGCCGCCGGCCGGCCGGGATTCGGGCCGGCGCCCGGTCGCGCCGGGCCGAGGAGGGCCGGGGCCAGCCAGCGCAGGTAGTAGAAGAGCGAGGCGACCGTGTTGGCCACCGCCAGCGCGGCCAGCCAGGCGTGGCCGCCGTCGACGGCCGCGCCGAACGCCTCCAGCTTGCCGAGGAACACCGCCGTCGGCGGGGTGCCCACGAGGCCGAGCAGGCAGACGAGGAGCGCGCCCACCAGCGCCGGCCGGCGCCTGGCCAGGCCCCGGTAGTCGTCGAGCCGCCGGGCGCCCGGCAGTGCGCAGACCACGGCGAACGCGCCCAGGTTGGTGATCGCGTAGCCGGCCAGGTAGTAGAGCAGCGCCCGCTGGGACAGCTCGGAGCGGCCCGCCATGGCGACCGGGATCAGCAGGTAGCCCGCCTGGCTGATCGTCGAGTAGGCGAGCAGCCGGCGGACGTCGTCCTGGAAGAACGCCGCCAGGTTGCCCAGTGTCATGGTGGCGGCGGCCAGCGCCGCGAGCAGCCCGGACCAGGGCACCGAGTCGGTCGGCAGGTCGGCGAACGGCCCGGACACCAGCCGGAACAGCGCCGCGAACGCGCCCACCTTGGGCAGCGTGGTGAGCAGCGCCGCCACCGGCGGCGAGGCGCCCTGCACGGCGTCCGGCACCCAGAAGTGCCCGGGCACCGCACCCGCCTTGAACAGCGGGCCGGCCAGCAGCGCGACAAGACCCGCCGTCACCAGCGCGCCCGGCGCCTCCGGGAGCACCGCGCGCAGCGCCGGATAGCCGGTGGCCCGCCCGGCCGCCAGCAGCAACGTGACGCCGGTGAACAGCACGACGCCGAGCAGCGCGCCGACCACGAAGTACTTGAGCGCGGCCTCGGTGCCCCTGGCGTCCCGCGCGAAGCCGGCCAGGGCGTAGCCGGGGACACCGGCCAGCAGGTAGGCGGCGGCCAGCGTCAGCAGGTCGGCGGCGCCGGCGAGCATCAGCGCGCCGAGGGCCGCGAGTTGGAGCAGCACGTAGTACTCGGTCTCCCGCCGGTGACCCCGGCTCGCCCCGGCGACCAGCACCAGCAGGGGCAGGGCGGCGCCGAGGACCACGATCCTGGCGGTGGTGGTCACCGCGTCGACCGCGAAGGCGCCGCCGAAGGCGGTCGTCGGCGCGGCCAGCCCGGCCTGGACGGCCGCGGCGACGACCCCGGCCAGACAGGCGCCGGCGGCCAGCAGGCCGACCAGCCACTGCCTCGCGCGCGGCAGCCAGGCGCCGAGCAGCAGCCCGAGGACCGCGGAGCCGGCGAGCAGCAGCTCGGGCAGCAGCGCCAGCGGGTTCTCGTCGACCCCCGTCATCGGGCCACCAGGCCGACGAGCTCGCGCGCCGCCGGCTCCACCACGTCGAGGAGGAACCGGGGCACCACCCCGAGCAGCGTCGCGAGCGCCAGCAGCGGCACGATCGCCGCCGCCTCGTGGGCGCGCAGGTCGGGGAAGGCGCCCACCCCGGGCGGCAGCCGCGGCGGGCCGAGCAGGATCCGGTGCAGGGCGCGCAGGAAGAGGCCCGCGGTGAGCAGCACCCCGAGCAGCGCGAGCCCGGTGGCGACCGGGCGCGCCGGCAGGCTGCCGGCGAAGATCTGGAACTCGGCGACGAAGCCGGAGAACCCGGGCAGGCCGAGCGAGGCGAACGCGGCGATCCCGGTCAGCGCCGCGAAGACCGGCGCCGGACCGGCGAGCCCGCCCCAGTCGGCCATCGCGTGGGTGCGACCCCGGTCGTACAGCACGCCGGCGAGGAGGAACAGCGCACCGGTGATCAGCGCGTGGCTCACCATCTGGGTGACCGCGCCGTCCACCGCGAGCCGCCCGGCCCGCTCGCCCGCGGTGGCCGCCGCGCCGGCCGCCAGCAGGACGTAGCCCATGTGGTTGACCGAGGTGTAGGCGATCATCCGCTTGACGTCGCGCTGGGCGAGTGCCACCAGCGCGCCGTAGAGCACCGAGACCACCCCGAGGACCACGAACACCAGCGCGAAGCGGCGCCACGCCTCGGGCAGCATCGGCATGGCGATCCGCAGCAGGCCGTAGGTGCCCATCTTCAGCAGGATTCCGGCCAGGATCGCCGAGCCGGCGGCCGGCGCCTCCGTGTGGGCCGGCGGCAGCCAGGTGTGGAACGGCACGGTCGGCGTCTTGATCGCCAGCCCGAGACCGATCGCCAGCAGCACCAGCGCCGCGGGCGCGGCCCGCCCCTGGAGCGGCGGCCGGTCGGTCAGCTCGGTCATGTCGAAGGTGTGCGGCTCGGCGGCCAGGTAGAGGCCGATGAAGCCGAGCAGCAGCGCCAGCGAGCCCAGGAAGGTGTAGAGGAAGAACGTCAACGCGGCGCGCGCCGCCGCCGGCCGGCGCCCCCAGCCGGCGACCACCACGTACATGCCGACGATCGACAGGTCGAAGAAGACGAAGAACAGGATCAGGTCGAGCGCCGCGAACACCCCCAGACAGGTGGTCTGGAGGAACAGGAACAGCGCCGCGAACTCCCTGGCCCGCCGGGTCTCCCGCCGCGAGTAGCCGGCGCAGGCCAGGAAGAGCACGCAGCTGACGGCCAGCAGCGGCAGCGAGAGCCCGTCGACGCCCACGTGGTAGCCGACCCCGGCGCTCGGGATCCACCGGGCCCGTGCCTCGTACTGGACACCGCCGCCCGGCTCGTACCCCGCCCACACCACGACCACCAGCACCGTCTCCGCCGTGGCCGTCGCCGTCCACATCCACCAGGCGGCCCGCCGCGCGAGAGCGGCCGGCAGCGCGAGCAGCGCGACCGCCACCGCCAGCGGCAGGAAGAGCAGCACGGTGAGCAGCACGGGTCACCTCACCAGCAGCAGCACGACCGCGGCGGCGGCCAGCACCGCGACCGCCTGCGCGAGGTAGTGGTGCAGCAGCCCGGTCTGCGGGCGTCTGGCCAGCCGGCCCAGCCCGGCACAGCCGGCGGCGACCCCCGCCACCGCCGCGCCGAACAGCCGCCGCTCCCCGACACGTTCGGTGGCCAGGGCCAGCCGCCCGGTGGCCCGCGCCGCGCCCGTCACCGCCCGGTGCAGCACCAGGTCGTCGAAGCGGGCCAACGCGTCGGCGAGCCGCACCACCGGTGCCACCAGCACGGCGCGCGCCACCCGTTCGAGCCCCAGCCAGTCGACCAGCCGCCGCCGCGCCCCGGCGGGCACCGGCGGCGCCCGGTCCCCCCACGCCCAGGCGGCGGACGCACCCGCCACCGCCACCGCCCCGGACACCACCCACTCCCAGCCGCGCACGGCGCCGGCCTCCGGGCCGCCGAGGACCGTCGCGACCTTGCCGCCCAGCGGCGGCAGCGCGGCGAAGGTCAGGCCGAGACAGGCCAGCGTGAGCAGCGCCAGGGTGGCCCCGGCGGGCCGCGAGAGGCGCCCCACGGTGGCGCCGCCCGCGTCCCGCCACACGAACCACAGCGCCCGCGCGCCGTACCCCGCCGCCAGCGCCGTCGCGACGAGACCCGCCGCGTACAGCCACGGCGAGTCGGCGAGCGCCGCCGCGAGCAGCACGTCCTTGGCCGCCCACAGCGCCAGCGGCGGCAGCCCGGCCAGCGCGGCGAGCGCCACGGTGAAGGCCACCCCGGTGCCCGGCGGCCCACGGCGGGCCGCGCCGCGCAGTCCGGACAGCGCCTGGCCGCCGAGCGCGGCCAGCCACGCCCCCGCGACCAGGAACGCCAGGGACTTGGCCGCGGCGTGGGACATCAGCTGCAGGACACCGCCCGCCCGGGAGCCGACGCCCGCGGCCAGCACCAGCAGCCCCACCTGGGCGCAGGACGAGGCGGCGAGCAGCTGCTTCAGATCGGTCTGCGCCAGCGCGACCAGGCCGAGCGCGACGGCGGTGGCCGCGCCCGTCCAGGCCACCAGCGGCCCGCCCCAACCCGAGGCGTCGAGCAGCGGCCCGGCGCGCAGCAGCAGATAGCCGCCGGCCGCCACCATGGTCGCCGAGTGCAGCAGCGCGGAGACCGGCGCCGGGCCGCGCATGGCGTGTGACAGCCAGAAGCTGAACGGCAGTTGGGCCGACTTGCCGAGCGCGGCCAGCACCACCCCGGCCGTGGCGAGCGACCGCCAGGGCTCGGCGGCGGCCGGCAGGTCGGCCAGCGCGAGCGAGGCGGTCGGGGCGCCGGCGAACGCCGCGCCGGCCGCCAGATAGAGCCCGAGATCCGCGGCCCTGGTGGTGAGGAACGCGGTGTCGGCGGCCCGCACCCGGTCGGGGTCGTGCCACCAGTAGCCGATCAGGGCCCAGGACGCGGCGCCCATCACCTCCCAGGCCATCAGCAGCACCGGCAGCGAGACGGCCGTCACCGTCGTCATCATCGCCCCGGAGAACAGCAGCATCAGCCCGAAGAACCGGGCACGCGCCGCGTCCCGCGCGAACTCCCCGGCGCAGAACCCCAGGATCAGCCAGGTCACCGCCGCAACCGTGACCACCAGGAACGCCGAGAGCCCGTCGACCGCGAGCCGCACCGGCAGCCCGGCGAGCAGCGGGGCCTCGACCCGCGGCCGGCCCACCGCGGCCAGCGCCGCGAGCCCGGTCACGAGCCCGGCGGTCCCGACCGCGAGCGGGGCCGCGACCCGGTCGGCCGCCCGCCCGGCCAGGGCGAGCAGCGCGCCGCCCGCGAGGGGCAGCCCGACCAGCGCCCACAGCACCCAGCCGGCCGCCCCGCTCATTCCCGCAGCTCCGCCGCCTCGTCGACGGTGTCGACCTCCCGGGCCCGGAAGAGGGCGGTGACCACCGCGAAGCCCACGGCCATCTCCACCGCCATGGCCGTCACCAGCAGCACCACGAGCACCTGGCCCTCGTCCGCCGCCGGCGCCACGAAGTGCCGGACGCCGGCCGCCGCCAGCACCACGCCGCCCAGCATCAGTTCGAGACCCATCATCAGCATCACGACGGACCGCTGGCCGAGCACCCCGAAGAGCCCCACGGCGAACAGCGCCGCCGCCACCAGCAGGACCGCCTCCGGACTCATCAGGACTCCCCGCCCCGGTCGTAGCGACCGCGCTGGGTGGCGAGCACCACCACCGCCACGATGGTGGCGAACAGCACCATGCCGAGGACCGCCATGGTGAGCATCTGCGGGCCCATCAGGGCCAGGCCGAGCGCCCTGGTCGGATCGGCCGGCGCCCGACCGGCGCGGCCCGGCCACGGGGCGAGCAGCACGCCGGCGGCCAGCAGCAGGAAGACGCCACCGCTCACCAGCGCCGCGCTCCGCGTGCCGTGCGTCATCGACATCGGCGTCAACCCGCCCGGCGACATCATGAACATGATCATGAAGACGGCCATCAGGGCCATCTCCAGGGTCATCATCAGCAGGATCACCACGCCCAGGTAGTCGAGGCCGAGCAGCACCACCTCGCCCCCGACCGCCAACAGCGCGGCCAACAGCGCGTAGGTCGCCCTGGCCATCGAGTCGCACCGGAAGACCAGCGCGCCCCCGCCGACCGCCACGCCGGCCAGCGCCCAGAACAGCAGATCCCCCGCCATCTCAGCGCCCCAGCACGACGAAGGACACCCACAGCGCCTGAACCACCGCCAGCGGCGTCACCACCGTCCAGGCCACGGTGGTGAAGCGGTCCATCCGCACCGCCGGCAGCAGGCGCCGCAGCCACAGCAGCGCGCCCAGCACCGCCGCCGTCTTGACCAGCGTCCAGCACCAGGCGGGCAGCCACGGGCCGTGCCCGCCGCCCAGGAACAGCGGCACCGCCATCCCGGCCGCCACCACGAGCAGCAGCCACCGGCCACCGAGGAACAACAGCCGGTCCACGCCCCCCAACTCACCGGCCGCGCCGCCCGCCACGTCCCGCCCCACCGGCTGGTCGAAGGGCCCCACGAACGCCATCGCCACCGCGCTCAACAGGAAGACGGCGAACGCCACCGGCATCCACACCACGAACCACAGCCCGCGCTGCGCCTCCACCACCGCGCCCACCCGCAACGACCCGGCGCCGAGCGCCGCCGTGGTCAGGGCCAGCATGTGCGGCACCTCGTAGGCCAGCCCCTGCGCCAGGAACCGGTAGCCGCCGATCAGCGACAGCGCCGAGTTCGCCCCCCAGCCGGCCAGCCAGACCGCCGCCCAGGCCAACGCCCCCATGGCGTTGAACCACACCACACCCACCGCGAGGTCACTCACGGAACGGAAGCCGAACGGCAGCACCACGGCCGCCGCCACGGCGGCCACCGGCAACAGCACCGCGCCCAGCGTCCGCAGCCCCGCGTCGGCGGCCACCGTGTGCCGCCGCCGACGCGCCAACTCCCGCAGCGGCGCGGGACGACGCCCCGCCCCCGCCCCGGCCAGCGCCGCCGTGACCCCGGCCGCCAGCGCCAGCGCCGGCGGCAGCGCCACCGCCCACCACAGCGGGGCCGGCTCAGCCATGTCCCGACCCGACCGCCGCCCGGGACAGCTCGTCGAGGTCGGGATCGAGGCCGGCCACGACGAGCCTGGCCGCCGCGAACTCGGCCCCCATGAGCAGCCCGGGCAGCACGTCGAGCAGCGCCGCGGACGGCGGTCGCGGACCGTCCACCCGGCCGCGCGGCCCGACCGCGTCATCCGGCGACAGCACGCCGGGCGCGGCGAGCAGCCCGGCCGTCCGCTCGATCTCCGCCAGCCGGCGGCGGAACCGGTCGTAGGCGTCGCCACCCGGCGCCACCACCGGGCACGTGACGCCGGCCCCGGCGGCCTCGGCGGCCGACAACGGGCCGAGGCCCCGCAGCATCGAACGCGCCGTCAGGGACCGCTCGCCACGCCGCAGCAGCGTCCGCAGCCCACGCCGGACGGCGGCGGGGTCGGCCCCCGCGAGCAGCGTGTCCCGCAGCCGGCGCGCCAGGTGGGCGAGCTCCGGCCACCCGGCGACCCCGAGCAGCCGCGCCACGCTGTCCAGGTGCGCCGCGCACGACCGGCGCGCGGCCGCCGCGCGGTCGGTCGGCTCACCGCGCGCGGCCCGCAGCCAGGGCTCGTTCCAGAACGACAGCGGGCCGGCGCCCGCCGGGGGAGGAGCCACGGCGGCCGAGACCACCACGTCCCCCTGGAGCGCGAGACGCAGCACCAGACCGGCCGGCCAGTCCGGCAACGCGGGCCCGAGCGACAGCCGCAGCACGTCGAGCCGTAGCCCGTCCCGGTCGTCGCCCCGCTCGGCCAACGACAGACCGGCCACCGGTCCGCTGCGG
Organism: Streptomyces sp. NPDC127098; assembly: GCF_042722465.1. NCBI lineage: Bacteria > Bacillati > Actinomycetota > Actinomycetes > Kitasatosporales > Streptomycetaceae > Streptomyces > Streptomyces sp. NPDC127098. The sequence goes on along the minus strand of NZ_JBHXFJ010000027.1, from coordinate 56,150 downwards.
CTCGCCCGGTCCCCGCCGGCCCGCAGCAGCTCGCGCCCGGCGCGCAGCTCCCGGGCCGCCCGCTCGGGCGCGGCCACGGTGACCCGGGCACGCGGCCCCGGCAGCAGCGCGTAGAGCTCGTCGAGCCACTCGGTCGAACCCGCCGCCGGTCGCCCGGCCACCACCAGCAGATCCGCCGCCGCGGGCCCTTCGGCCAGCGGCCACCCGGCGGCCCGCAGCTCCCGCTCCACCGCGAGCCTGCTGGGCGTGCCCCCGGGCAGCGGGACGAGCAGCACCGCGGGGCGGGCCGCCGCCCACCGTCGGACGGTGGCCGTCACGCCCACCGGAAGGCCCCCTCACGCCAGGCGTAGGCCACCCCGGCGAGCAGGATCCCCAGGAACACGAACATCTCGACGACCGCCGCCGCGCCGACCTCCGCCACCACGATCGCCCACGGGTACATGAAGAGGGCCTCCATGTCGAAGGCGAGGAAGACCATCGCCACCGCGTACCACCGCACATGGAAGCGGGACGCCGCGTGCTCCCGCGGGGCGAGCCCGCCCGCGAAGGCGCCCACCGGCACCGGCACCGCGGGGCCGGCCAGCCAGCGGCCGACCCCGTACAGCGCCGCCACCCCGGCGAGCGCCACGCCGAGCACCACGAACACCGGCAGCCATTCGCTCATGCCACCGATACTCGGGTGGCGCGCGCCCGGCCGCATCTCGGCGCGGGGCGTCAGTGGTCGCCGTGGTCCCCCCGGTGGTGGTCGAAGACCATCACCTCGGGCGGCACCACCGTGAAGGCCCGCATCATCCCCATGTCCTCGTGCTCCAGCAGGTGGCAGTGGTACATGAACCGGCCCTGCGCGCCCTCGTAGGGGCCGAGCACCCGCACCAGCTGGCCGGCCGGCACGGTGACCACGTCCTTCCACCCGCGCTCCCCGGGGGCCAGCGGGATCGCCGCGCCCGGGTCGGTGTCGAAGGCCACCGGCGCCCGCGTGCCGCCCAGGGCACGGTCGAAGCCCGTGGTGACGTACGGGTCACGCCCCATCAGCTGGAACGCCGTCAGGTGGATGTGCATCGGATGCGTGGGCCCGCCCAGGTTGAGGAAGGACCACTGCTCGTAGTCGCCGTGCTCGACCTTGAAGTTGAGGGTGTCGTCGTAGCGCCGGGCCACCCGCCGGTAGGTCGTGGTCTCGCCCTCGGCGTCGGTGAGCTGGATGACGCCGTCCGAGGGGATCTCGACCGACGCCGGGTCGACCTCCACCATCTCCCAGATCTCCGGGTGCCCCCCGCCGCCGACGGTGCCGGGCGGGGTCAGCACGACCAGGCGGTGCCCGTGCGGAGTGGCATGGGACAGCTCGCGGAAGGACGCCGAGATCACCTTCGGCAGGGTGAACCGGTCGCGCACCGGGCGGGCGTCCACCCGGAACTCCATCACCTGCGGGAACGGCACGTTCCCCGCCGGGTCGGCCTCACCCGGCGCCTCGCCCCCCACGTTGACCAGCCGCACCCGGCGGCCGCGCAGTGCGGCGAAGTCGATCAGCAGGTCCATCCGCTCGGCCGGGGCGATGGCCAGCCACGGCTGCGCCGCGTCGAAGTCCACCGGCACCGGCCTGGGCAGCAGCCCGGCGTCCGTGCCGATCTGCTTGATCGCGCCGCGCACCGGCTGCCCCGACTCGTCGACGAGCGCGAGCTGGAAGATCCTGGCGTTGGCCGCGTTCAGCAGGCGGAACCGGTACCAGCGCGGCTCCACCGCGAGGTGCGGCCACACCACCCCGTTGACCAGCGTGTAGGGCCCGGTGAACGGGATGGTGACCTGCTGGCCCGTCTCCGGGTCCGGGTTGGGCAGCCGCCCCACCTTGTGCAGCGGCTCGCCGGTGGGCCGGCCGTCCGCGTCGAGCGCGAAGTTCCGGTCGCTGAGCACCAGCGGGATCTCGTAGCGGCCGGCGGGCAGCCGCAGCGCCGCCTCCTCGTCGTCCCGGACCAGGTACATTCCGGCCAGGCCCGCGAAGACGTTCCACCGGGTGATGTGCATCGCGTGGTCGTGGTACCAGAGGGTCGCCGCCCGCTGGTCGTTCGGATACTCGGAGAGCTGCGCGTCGCCGAAGGACACCGCGTTCTCCGTCCAGCCGTCGTTGCCGCCGCCGGTCACCGCGCCGTGCAGGTGGGTGACCGACCAGCCGGGCAGGTCGGCGACCTCCTTGACCTCCTCGAAGCCGTCCCCCGTGCCGGGCACCGCGGTGGACGGCACGGTCACCCCGTCCTGCGGCACCGTGAGCGGCGCCGTCCCGGCCAGCACCGGGAACTCGCCGGTCAGCCGGTTGGTCCAGGCCACCCGGATCCGCTGGCCGCGCCGCACCTCGAAGGTCGGCCCCGGGTAGTGGCCGTCGTACGCCCAGACCAGGGTCGGCGCCATCTGCGAGTGCAGACGCACCCAGGCCGCCTCGAGCTCCACCGTGACCTCGGCGCCGTGCCCGCCGCGCCCCGGGCGCAGCACCGGTGGCACCCGCAGCGGGTCGAGAAACGGCGTGAGCCCCCCGAAGCGCTCCCCGTCCGTGCCGGATCTGTCGTTGGTCGTGTTGTCGTCAGTCACGTGCAGCCCCCCCGGGCTCCCCCATGCCGCCGACCGGACGGGCCGGCGGCGCCAACATACTGAGATCCATCATGCGGGGACCTCCCGGCGATAACGGGCGTTAACCGGCCAACCCGTCCGTGCACGCCGCGAACACGCGCCACACCCCCACCTCCGCCCAGACGGGGCGTTCGGGCGCGGAGAGATGGCCGAAAACACCCAGGCGCTTGAAGGATCGCGAGGGGGCGCGTCGCGTCAGCCGCGCGCCGTGGCGCCGCCGAGCCCGGCCGCCCGGCTGTTGATCTCGTCGATCGCCTGCTGCGCCTGCTCCCGCGGCGAACGCCCGGCCAACTGGGAGACCGAGGCCGTCGCCTGGGGCGGGCGCTGTGCCTGCACCTGCGCCTGTGCCGGCGCCGGTGGCTGAGCCTGCGCCTGGCCCTGGGTCGGGTCCGCGGCCGGCCTGGCGTGCGCGGCGGTCCTGGCCCGCAACCGGTGGCTGGCCGCCTCGTCCAGGCTCACCGGCCGCTGCGCCTGGGCGGCGAGCCGCCCGGCCTCGGCACCGAGCGCGGCCACATCCTCCCAGCTCAGCCGCAGCACCAGGCGCAGCTCCGCCTCACCGCTCGGCAGGGCCTGGATGGGAAGGTTGCTGCTGACGGAGTCACTCACGACTGGTCCTCTCGGTCCACGGGCGCGCCGGCCGCTCATCGGGGTCACCGGATGACACGGAGGCCCGCCCGGTTCCGTTCAATCCGCGCCTGGCCGCCGCCCGCGCTGTGGCGGAAAGAGCACCCCGGACATGACCTAGGCCGAAGGTCCGACCGTCCGGCCGAGGCCGGACGGCGGGTGATGCGAGTGAGATGGTCGGATGAACGAGCTACCGCCGCCGCCCGACACCGCCGTCCTGGACCGTCTGGCGCGGGACCGGAACGTCTGGCTGTGCACGCTGCGCCCCGACGGATCGCCACACGTGACGCCCGTGTGGTTCGTGTTCCTGCGCGACAGGTGGTGGATCGGGACCGACGACGGGGCCGTGAAGCTCCGCAACGTCCGCCGCGACCCGCGGGTGTCGCTCGCGCTGGAGGACGGCTGGGCGCCGGTCGTGGCCGAGGGCGAGGCGCGGGTCCACGAGGGCCGGTTCCCCGCCGACGTCGTCGCCGCGTTCGCCGCCAAGTACGACGGCTGGGACGTCACCGCCCCCTACCGCGCGGGCGCCGGCCGGGCGCTGCTGGAAGTGCCGGTCCGCCGTTGGCTGCTGGCCGGCACGGCCCGGTGACGCGGGCTATTGACATGCCCCTGGCCCGACCCTATCTTCTGTTCGATTTACGGGTCGGCGTTCGACATGTCGAACGCCGCCGGATCGGTTCGGCACGGCACTTTCCTCCGCCACGGAAGGGTGCGAGATGTCCTCATCAGTCAGTCGGCGCCGGTTACTCAAAGCCGCCGGTGTCGCGGCCGTCACCTCCGCCGCCGGGACCGCCGTCGGCGCCCCGCCCGCCCGGGCGGCGACCGCCCCGGCCCGCGCCGAGATCGGGGTGTCCGCTCACCCCTTCGAGCTCGGCCGGGTCCGACTGACCGCCAGCCGATGGCTGGACAACGAGAACCGCACCCGGGCCTACCTGCGGTTCGTCGACGTCGACCGGCTGCTGTACAACTTCCGGGCCAACCACCGCCTGTCCACCAACGGCGCCGCACCCGGCGGCGGCTGGGACGCGCCGACGTTCCCGTTTCGCACGCACGTACAGGGCCACTTCCTCACCGCATGGGCGCAGGCCTACGCCGTGACCGGCGACACCACCTGCCGCGACAAGGCCGAGCGCATGGTCGCGGAGCTGGCCAGGTGCCAGGCGAACAACGGGACCGCCGGCTTCAACAGCGGCTATCTCTCGGGCTTCCCCGAGTCCGAGTTCACCGCCCTGGAGAACCGCACGCTCACCAACGGCAACGTGCCGTACTACGCGATCCACAAGACCCTGGCCGGCCTCCTCGACGTCTGGCGCCACCTGGGCAGCACCCAGGCGCGCGACGTGCTCCTGGCGCTCGCGGGCTGGGTCGACTGGCGCACCGGCCGGCTGACCGCCCAGCAGATGCAGACCATGCTCGGCACCGAGTTCGGCGGCATGACGGCCGTCCTGACCGACATCCACCTACAGACCGGCGACGCGCGCTGGCTCACCGCCGCCAGGCGGTTCGACCACGCCGCCGTCCTCGACCCGCTGGCCGCCGGCCAGGACCGGCTGAACGGGCTGCACGCCAACACCCAGGTGCCCAAGTGGATCGGCGCTGCCCGCGAGTACAAGGCCACCGGCACCACCCGCTACCGGGACATCGCCACCAACGCCTGGAACATCTGCGTCGACGCGCACACCTACGTCATCGGCGGCAACAGCCAGGCCGAGCACTTCCGCCCGCCCAACGCCATCGCCGGCTTCCTCGCCCGGGACACCTGCGAGAGCTGCAACACCTTCAACATGCTCGCCCTCACCCGCGAGCTGTACACCCTGGATCCGAGCCGCGCCGCGCTGTTCGACTACTACGAGCGGGCCTGGCTGAACCAGATGATCGGCCAGCAGAACCCGGCCGACCCCCACGGCCACGTCACCTACTTCACCCCCCTCAACCCCGGCGGCCGCCGCGGCGTGGGGCCGGCCTGGGGCGGCGGCACCTGGAGCACCGACTACGACAGCTTCTGGTGCTGCCAGGGCACGGGTCTTGAGATGCACACCAGGCTGATGGACTCGATCTACTTCCACGGCTTCGGTGGCGACACCACCACGCTGACCGTCAACCTGTTCGTCCCCTCGGTGCTCGACTGGTCGCAGCGCGGCATCACGGTCACCCAGACCACCACGTACCCGGTCGGCGACACCACGAGCCTGCGGGTCACCGGCGACGTCGGCGGCACCTGGACCATGCGCGTCCGCGTCCCCGGCTGGACCACCGGAGCCACCGTCAGCGTCAACGGCACGCCGCAGAACATCGCCACCCCACCCGGCGGCTACGCCACCCTGACCCGCGCCTGGACCTCCGGCGACACCGTCACCGTCCGCCTGCCCATGCGGGTCGCCCTGCGCCCCGCCAACGACAACCCCAACGTCGCCGCGATCACCTACGGCCCGGTGGTGCTCTCCGGCAACTACGGCAACACCAGCCTCGCCGCTCTCCCCACCCTGAACCCCTCCTCGATCACCAGGACCGGCACCGGCTCGCTCGCCTTCACCGCCACCGCCAACGGCTCGACCGTCAACCTGGGCCCGTTCCACGACGCGCACGGCCACAACTACACCGTCTACTGGAACACCGGCGGCCAGGGCGGCGACACCGTCCGCCTCGTCAACGTGGCCAGCGGCCTCGTGCTCGGGATCCAGGACATGTCCACGGCCGACGGCGGCCGCGCCCTCCAGTGGCACGACTCGGGCACCGCCGACCACGACTGGGAGCTGGTCCCGGACGGCACCGCGGTCCGGCTCCGTAACGCCCACAGCGGCAAGGTGCTTGGCGTCCAGGACATGTCGACGGCGGACAACGCGACCGTCCTGCAGTGGGCCGACAACGGCACCGCCGACCACCGGTGGACGCTGCTCGACCAGGGAGACGGCACGTACCGGATCCGCAACGAGCACAGCGGCAAGCTGCTCGGCATCCAGAACAACTCCACCGCGGTCGGCGCGTTCGCCGTCCAGGCCCCGGACGACGGCAGCGCCGACAACCGCTGGCGCCTCGCGCGCGACGCCTAGCACGCCCAGGACGGCCAAACGCGGAGAGGCCGCCCGCAGGGCGACCGTGTGACGATCAGCGGTGCGGGTGATGGTGCCCGCGGCGTGAGCACCATCGCCTTGACGGCGTTCCGCTTGCTCCTGCCCGAGGTGAACGCGCCCCGGCCCGCGGCTCCTGGCTGGTGACACCGGAACACTCACGGCCCTGGCCGGGACCGTTGAGTGGCCGCGGTCCGGACGGACAACGCCGACGCGACCATGCGGACGGCCAAAGACCTGGGGACCAATATGACTCCGCCGGACTCACCGGCGGTGCTGCTGGCTGGGGGCGCGCACCGGGACCCAGCGCTGCTGGTCATCGACCAACGGGATGCGGTCAGCGCCTACAGCGGGAGGACGACAGTGTCTGACGGATCGCCGCACGCTTCGCCTCCACCGCGTGCCCGGCGTGTGGTGGCCGCCGCTCGCCGGCCACCGGGTCCAGCGCCGCCCGCGTCGCGCCGCCGACCCTGGGTCCGGTCAGGCGACGCGGTGGAAGTCGCCGTGGTCGACCCGGTACCGCAGGGCATGCCCCGCCAACAGCCGTTCCAGCTCCTCGACGGCGATCAGGCCCAGGCGGCGCAGCTCGTTGCCGTGGGAGCCGGCGATGTGCGGAGTGAGCAGCACGTTCGGCAGTTCGTACAGGGGTGAGGATGCCGGCAGCGGCTCGGGTTCGGTGACGTCCAGGACGGCCGACAAGCGCCCGGAGACGAGTTCGGCGGCGAGCGCGTCGTGGTCGATGAGGCTGCCGCGCGCGGTGTTGACCAGGACCGCGCCGTCGCGCATCGAAGCCAACCCGGCGCGGTCGATCAGGTGGTGCGTCGCGGGGGTGGCGGGGGCGTGGACGCTGACGATGTCGCTGGTCGCGAGCAGCGTCGTCAGCGGGACCTGCCGCACACCCAACCGCGCCGCCTCGGCCCGGTCCACGTACGGATCGTGGAGCAGTACCTGGAAGTCGAACGGCCGCAGCAACTCGATGACCCGCCGGCCGATCTTGGAGGCACCGACGAGACCGACACGGCGGCCGACATTCCCGATGTCCGGGTGGATCTCGCCCAGGACGAAGCCACGCTCGGCCCGTAGGCGCTCGCGCAGTTCGAACACTCCCTTGCCCGCGAGCAGGATCATGCCGAGTGTGTACTCCGCCACCGGCAGCGCGTTCGCGGCGGCGGCGGAGGAGACCAGCACCCCCCTCTCCCAGCCCTCCGGCGGCAGCAGGTGCTTGACCGAGCCACCGGTGTGGAGCACCGCGCGTAGCTTGGGTGCGGCGTCGAGGACGTCCACGGAGAGCGGCGGGCAGCCCCAGCCGGTGATCAGCACTTCCGTGTCGGCCAGCAGCCGCCGGGCAGCGGCGGCGGCCGGAGGCCGCAGGTCGATGACGGTGCCCGCGTCGATGTCGACGAGGGCGGTGAGCCGCGCCATGACCTCCGGCGGGAAGAGCAGCGGGAGGTAACGGGACTCCAGGGCGAACAGCACCGAGGGGCGCTCAGGCATAGGGCGGAAGCCCCTTCCGATCGTGTAGAAATCGTTCTCTAGAGTAGGTGTGTGCCTTGCTCGGGTCAATCGGCCCCGGGGCGGGCTTCGGGGCGGGCTTCGCGGGGTGGAGGGAGCGAAAAGCTCAGGCCGTGCGGGCCGGCGGCGGGGGCGCGACGGAGTCGCGGACCACGACGTGGGTACCGAGCAGCACATGGTCCGCAGGTGCGCCCCGGCCGTCGCCCCGGCGGTCGAGCGCGAGCCGGACCGCGGTGCGGCCCATCTCCTCGTACGGAACGTGCACGGTGGTCAGCTGCGGCCAGAGGTCTGTGGCCAGCGGCACGTCGTCGTACCCGACGAGCGAGACGTCTCCAGGCACCCGAAGGCCGGCCTCGGTCAGGGCCCGCAGCGCGCCGGCCGCGACGACGTCGGTGAGGGCGAAGACGCCGGTGAAGTCGCGCGCGGCGGCCAGCCGTTCCCGCATCCGCAGGTACGCGTCGCCGCGGTCGAAGGCGGCCTCGACGACCAGGTCCTCCTCGTACGGGACGCCGTAGTCGGTCAGCGCCCTGCGGTAGCCGGCGAAGCGCTGGGCGCTGGTGGTGAGCGCGACGTCGCCGCCGAACAGCAGGACGCGGCGGTGCCCGGCCGCCAGCAGTCGGCTGGTGACGGCGTACGCACCGCCTTCGTTGTCGTACTCCACGACCGTCACGGGCACGCCCTCGCCCAGCGGCGGGCGGCCGCACAGCACCAGTCGGGAGCCTGCCCGGTCAAGGGAGCGCGCGGTCTCAGCCATCCGCTGCCGGTACGCCTCGTCGTCCACGACGCTTCCGATGATGATGACCACCTCTGCCCCCTGCTGGCGCATGAGGTTCAGGGCCCGCAGCTCCCGGCCGGGGTCGCCGCCGCTGACGCACAGCAGGCACAGTCGGCCCCGGCGCGACGCTTCCTCCTCGATGCCGTGCGCGAACTGTGCGAACGCCTCGCCCCGCACGTCCCTCAGGATGAACGCCACGGTCCCCGCGCCATGCCCGCGCAGTGCGCGGGCATGGGTGTTGGCGACGTAGTCCAGCTCGCGCAGCGCCTTCTCCACCCGTCGCCTGGTGCCCAGCGCGACCGGATAGTCACCGGCGATGACGCGGGAGACGGTCGGCACCGAGACCCCGGCCCGATGGGCGACGTCCTTCAACGTGGCGCGCCGACGGGGCGCGCTGTCCGGCCCCTCGGGGAGATCGTTTGTCACGGGCCCAGCGTAACGAGGGGAGGACGGCACCACTACCGTCACCTGACGGCGGCAACGGGCCCTCAGCGGACGGCACGTCGTGCCGGTCGGCGAGGTCGCTGACCGCCATCGCACCCACCTGGACGCTCCACGCGAACGGCGTGACCAGCCGCACCGCGAACCACACGGCTCCGCGTCCGCCGAGGCGAACGCCGTCACCACCCCGGTCACGGCATCTGCCGGTACTGCGACAAGTCGCGCGAGCGGTCGTCAAGGATGGAAAGCCTTTGTCCAGGCGGTTGACGCGACCCACCCCCTCGCCTAACTTGCTCGACCAGACACGCGACAGAAAACGATAACTAGGGCCGAAGGTAGCAGCGCCTGTCTAACGGCCCATCATCTTCCCGGAGTGTCCTATGCAGCCCGCGAGAATCACGCTGGCGTCCGCGGTCGCCGTCACGCTGTCCCTGCTGGCGACGGCGTGTGGCGGCGGCGAAGAGGGCGACCAGGGCGACGGCCCGGTCGTCATCGAGATGTGGTCCTGGAACGAGGAACGCCTCATGCGGCCGGTCGTCGACGAGTTCAACGCCACCCACGACGACATCCAGCTCAGGCTCGTGACGCAGGTAGACCTCCCCGGCGCCGCCGCCAACCTCCGCAACGCCGTCGCCTCCGGCGAGGACATCCCCTGCCTGGTGCAGAGCGTCGGCGAGGTGCCCGCCCTCACCTCCGAGGGCCTGCTGACCGACGTCACCGACGCGCTCCAGCCCTACCTCGACGACGGCCTCTTCAACGAGGCGGCGCTGCCCGGCGCCATGGTCGGCGACCGCTACTACGGCGTGCCCTCCGGCTTCAACCCCAGCTTCATGATGATCAACCGCGCCGTGTACGACGAGCACGGCATCGAGGTCCCCACCACCTGGGACGAGTTCATCGCGGCGGGCGAGGAGTTGCGCCCGCACGGCGCCTACGTCATGAACTTCGCCGCCGAGGACCCCTCCACCCTCGTCAACCTGGTGCAGCAGGCCGGTGGCTCGTGGTACGAGATCGAGGGCGACGCCTGGCGCGTCGACTTCCTCTCCGAGGAGTCCCGCAGGGCCGCCGACATCGTGCAGCAGCTCATCGACAAGGACCTGGTCGCCCACCAGACCTACCTCGACCGGCCCGCGCTGATCGAGTACTTCGACTCGGGCCAGATGGTCTCCCTGCCGACCTCTACCTGGCAGCTGACCAAGTACGAGATCGACTTCCAGAACACGATCGGCGACTGGCAGCCCATCGACCTGCCGCAGTTCTCGGACGCCGAGGAGTTCGTCACGCCCGCGCACGGCGGCGCCGAGCTCGTGCCCGAGGGCTGCGAGCACGTGGAGGAGGCGGTCGAGGTCTCCGTCTGGAAGGCCACGAACGAGGAGGCGATCAACGCCACCCTCGATCCGATGACCGGCATGTACACCTGGCCGGGCGCCGTTCCCGACCCGTCCCCGTGGGTCGACTCCGCCGTCCCCGAACGCCTCTTCGGCGACCGCCGTGACGAGGCAGGCGACGTGATCATGAGGGCGGTCGAGGCCGGCCGGGACCCGTGGGTGGTCGGGCCCAACTACACCGGCGTCTTCGCCGAGTTGCAGGACCAGTGGGCCAGGGCCGTCAGCGGCGAGATCACCATGGTGGAGCTGCTGGAGCGGATGCAGGACTTCACGGTGGAGGATCTGCGCTCCAAGAACATCAACGTCGTCGGAAGCTGAGGCTCAAGCCGTGGCCGCTTCCGTCGATCAGCGAAAGTCGCCCTCCAGCTGGTTGCCGCGCTGGCACCGGCTGGTGGCGCTCAAGGGCGCGTCGTTCACCCTGCCGTTCTTTCTCGGATTCGTCGTCTTCACCGTCGTACCCCTGGCGATGGCGCTGCGGGAGAGCTTCTACCGGGAGCAGGGCTCGGGGCTCGGCTTCGGCGAGAAGACGGTGGAGTTCGTCGGCCTCGACAACTTCATCGAGGGATTCCAGGACGGCCGGTTCTGGGCGTCGATGCTGCGGGTGGCGCTGTTCGCGCTGGTCTGCATTCCCGCGATCCAGATCCTCAGCGTGCTCCTGGCGCTGCTGCTCGACGCCGCCACGCGGCGCGCCGCGAACTTCTTCCGGCTGCCCCTGCTCATTCCCTACATGATTCCAGGAATCGTCGCCACGCTGATCTGGGTCTACGTCTACAGCCCGGACGTCGGCCCGCTCACGCCGATGTTCGACGCCGTCGGCATCGACGCCAACTTCTACAGCGGCGAGATGATCTGGGTCTCGATCGGGAATCTCATGGCGTGGGGCGCGATCGGCTTCAACATGCTGATCATCTACGCCTCGCTGCGGTCGGTTCCCCGTGAGATCTACGACAGCGCGTACGTCGACGGTGCGTCGGAATGGCGTGTCGCGTGGTCGATCAAGATTCCGATGGTCCGCCGCGTACTGGTGCTCACCACGGTGCTGGCCATCATCGGAACGCTCCAGATCTTCAGCGACCCCGTGGTGTTCCGCTCGATGACCCCGGAGACGGTCACCCGCGACTTCACGCCGATCATGGCCATCTACGACTGGGCCTTCGCGCAGGGCGAGTTCAACTACGCCGCCGCCCTGTCGATCATCCTGGCCCTCGTGGTGGGCTCCGTCTCGGCCCTCTTCTACCGGCTCACGAACAAGGCGCCCACCTCATGACCTCCGCCACGCACCCGACGGCCACCCAGCCCGAGCCGGCCACACCATCGACCGGACGGCCGGGGAACCCCCCCGTCCGCCGCCGCACCATGCGCGGCACCGCGGCGGACGGGGCCCGGACCACCCGGCGGACCCGGGCCCTGATCATCACGGGCCTGGCCCTGTTCACCCTCTACTCCCTGGCCCCCGTCTGGTGGCTGGTCGTCTCCGCGACCAAGTCGCAGCGGGACCTCTACACCTCGAACGGCATGTGGTTCGCCGAGTTCAACCTCTTGCAGAACCTCGAAGATCTCTTCACCCACCAGGACGGGATCTTCGTGACATGGATGTGGAACACACTCTTCTACGGCATCGTCGGCACGGCGGGCATGACACTGATCTCCGTCGCCTGCGGATACGGCCTGGCGATGTACAGCTTCCGGGGACGCGGCTTCCTGATGGGCTGCATCATCGGCTCCTTCCTCGTCCCCGGCGCACTGCTCACCATTCCCTCCTTCCTGCTCTACACCGACCTGCGCCTCATCGACACTCCGACCGCGATCATTGTCCCCAGCTTCTTCAACGCCTTCTCGGTCTACCTCGCCAAGGTGTACGCCGAGGGAGCCATTCCCCACGAGCTGCTGGAGGCGGCCCGCCTCGACGGCGCGGGCGAGTATCGCATCTTCTTCCAGATCGGCGCTCGCCTGATGTCCACGGGTGCGGCCACCATCTTCCTGCTCGGATTCGTCGGGATGTGGAATTCCTTCTTCGGCCCCCTCGTCTTCCTGCGCAGCAGCGAGAAGTGGACCGTCATGCTCGGCCTCTACTCCTGGCTGAAGGTGAAGCAGGACCAGACAGTCGACCTGACCGGCATGGTGGTGGTCGGCTCGATCATCTCCCTCATCCCGATGGTGGTGCTGATGCTCTCGATGCAACGCTTCTGGCGCACGGGGGTCAGTCTCGGCAGCCTCAAGTGACCGGGGACGCCCGCTGGCGGGCGTCCGCCCTCACCCCGCATGACCTCGTACGCCTCACGAACGTCCGTGGCCTCCGGCAGCTCGGCCTGTGGTGGCTTTCAAAAACGTCAAGCCCGCACCGCGGCCGCGGCATCACGTAATCCCTACACGTGCTCATACGCTCCACTTCAACGAAGAAGGTGCCTTTTGTGGATCAGAATGCTGCCGCCACAGGCGGCCGGGGCCGACGATTCCGAGCGTTCACCGCAGTGCTCCTGCTTGTCACCGGACTCCTCTTCGCGGTAGACCGGCAAGCCACCGGGCAGGAACCCGGCACGTGCGACGTGACGATCCAGTCGACCGTCAGCGAGCAGGGGTTCGTCCACCCTGGCGTCGGCCTGACCGAGCCGATCCTGGAGAACGCGCGCCAGCAGATCGCCGCGGGCGCTGAGCCGTGGACCTCCTCGTTCGAGGCCATGAGGCGGTCCGCCGCGGCCGGCGAGAACGTGAGGTCCTCCAACGCCGGGTCCGACCCGACCAGGCCCGCCTCCGACGCGTTCAACGCGGGCATGAAGGGGCGTTTCGTCTCCGACGGCCTGAAGGCCTACACGCAGGCGGTCATGTACGTGCTCACCGGGAAGGAGGTCCACCGCGCGAATGCCCTGGGGATCCTCCGCATCTGGGCGCAGATGGACCCCGCCAAGTACGAGTACCACGCCGACTCGCACATCTACACCGGCGTCCCGCTCTTCCGCATGGTCGCCGCCGCCGAGCTGTTGCGCTACTCCAGCTGCGGCGCGGACGAGGCCAACCCGTGGACCGAGGCCGACACCCAGGCCCTCACGGAGAACCTCATCGTGCCGTCCATCGAGACGTTCATGTCCTCTCCGGACCATTTCATGAACCAGCACAACTACCCGCTGATGGGCTCCATGGCCGGGGCGATCTTCATGGACGACACCGCCCTGTACGAGGAGAAGGTCGAGTGGTTCACCGTCAACTCGACTGCCAAGGACGAGGGCTTCAACGGTTCCATCGCGCGGCTGCTCCGCTGGGTCGACAGGAACGACAGGACCGGCGAGCCGATCGACGACCCGCACGTGCAGCATGTCGAGATGGGCCGCGACCAGGCGCACGGCGGCGGCGATCTCACGAACTTCGCGGTCCTGGCCCGCATGCTGCTCGCCCAGGACACGCAGGTGGACCCGGTCGACGGCACGGTCTCGACCGCCGAGGACGCGGTGGGGCCCTACGAGTTCCTGGACGACCGCATTCTGGATGCCGCCGACTACTTCTGGCAGTTCATGCAGGGCTACGACACCGAGTGGACGCCGGTCGGCTACGCGATCTCGCCGGACGGCACGATCCGCGACACCTACAACCACATCGCCGACGGCTACCGCGGCCGGTACGCGACCGCGAGCTTCTGGGAGATCTATTACTACTACAAGTTCACGCTCGGCAGGGACGTCGAGGCGATGGCGCCCTACTTCGCCGAGGCCTACGCCAAACGCCCCGGCCCGCTGTACTTCCGCGGCGGAACGGTGAACAACTCCTGGGATGGCAGTGACGGCGGCGGTGACTCGTGGCTGTTCGCGCCCGCCGAGGCGGCCGGGGAGTCGGTCCCGCCGCTGGGCGACAACCCCAACCTCCTTGAGGTCGAGGACCGCTACACGCACCTGGCCGGGGACGTCGAGACCGGCGACGGCTACGTGCGCATGGCCGACGGCGCGAAGATCGCCTACCTCAGCGGCCAGGCCAACCGCCCGCGGCTCGGCTTCCTCGTCCGCACCGAAGGTGAGGCCGTGATGCACCTGCGCACCCCCAGAAACGGCCAAACCATCAACCGCGACTACCCCGTGATCGTGCCGGACACCGGCGGCCAATGGCGCTATGTCACGGTCGACGGACCCATGGACGACATCCTGTTCATCGAGGCCGAAGGCGCCGCCGTCGACATCGACCACATCAACATCAACGCCGAAGCCGAGCTCACCGGGCCGGTCTTTCCCGAGGACGCGGCCGACCGGATCGTCGGCTGGGCCGGCGCCGACGTCACCGCCGACCTCGCCGCGACCGCCGCCGAGGGCACGACCCACACCGCGACCGGGCTCCCCGACGGCGCCGAACTCGACCCGGACACCGGCACCCTGACCTGGACTCCGGCCGAGGCCGGCTCCTGGACGGTCACTGTCGCCGCCGACGACGGCACCAACGCCGCCGCCCGCCACGTCACCCTGACCGCCGCAGCCGCCCGCAGGGGTGCCTTGGCGCTCGCCGAGGACGGGTACAACCGCCGGACCAGGTACGAGTCCGCGACCGAGGCCGCCTACACCGACGTCGACGACACAGCCCGGGATCTGCGCAATCACGGCTCCGACGCCGAGTACCTGGCAGCGCTGGCCGACCTGGTCGCCGCCGTCGACGGGCTGCGCCTGCTCTCGCCGACGACCGATCTGGACGGCAGCCTCGACTACCCGGGGCTCGTCGCCTCCTCCACCACCGGAGACCGTGTCGTGAACATGGTCGATGGCGACGAACAGACCGGCACCGTATACCCCCAGGCCGTCAACATGTCGCACACCTTCGACTTCGGCCCCGACTTCACAGTCTCGGCCACGGAGTTCGGATTCCAGAGCAACATCTTCGCCGACCGCCTCGCCAACTCGACGGTGTTCGGATCCAACGACGGCACCAACTGGACCCGGCTCACCCCGGGGGTCACGGAGTTCACCCAGGACTTCAACACCCTGGACGTCGCCGAGGACCTCCAGGACGACCGGTTCCGGTACATCAAGGTCCAGATGCTCGAACAGCAGCCGGACGTCCTCTACGGGATCGTGCGGGGCGTGTTCGAGATGACCGAGTTCCACATCTACGGCGAACGCCACGAGAGCGGCAACCTGATCGAGGCGACCTCGATCGCCTCCGACCAGGCCGTCGGGGGCAGGATCGCGATGGGCGACACCGTCGAGGTCTCCGTCACCGCGAAGGAGCCGCTCGACTCTCTCACCGTCGACGTGATGGGCACATCGGCGGCGGCCACGTCGGACGACGGCGTCACCTGGAATGCCTCGGTCGGCCTCGACGACGTCGAGGCCGACCCGGTCACCCTCACGGTCGACTACACCGGCTCCGACGGCAGGGCCGGACCGACCTTCTACGGCACCACCGACGGTTCGAAGCTCTACCTCACGGACCCCGCACGACTCATCGACGTGGCCGGGCTGGCCACCGTCACCGCCTCCGACAAGCAGTGGCCGGGCAACGGACTGGGCGCCGACGAGGTCGGCTACCTGATCTTCGACGGCGACCCCAACACATACGCCGACCTGAACACCGGACCAGGCGCGTACTACGACATCGATTTCGGCGCGGACGCGGCCGTGCGGCCCGAGCTGGTGCTGACGCTGCCGCGCGCCAGCCACCCGCAGCGGGCCAACGGCACGGTCCTGCGGGGGTCGAACGACGGCCAGACCTGGACCAACCTCACCCAGCCGCTCACCGGGGCCGCCGCGAACGGCTGGAGCTACCAGTCCGCCTCGGGCGAAGGCCCCTACCGGTATCTGAGGATCTACAACGCCGCGAACTGGAGCGGCAACCTCTCCGAGGTCGAGATCTACGGCGACATCGTCGACGCGTAGCTGCGCACGACCGAGGAATCCGTCAGCGCTCATGAGCGCTGACGGATTCCTCGCCTCAGCCGTGCAGAGAACCTTTTCTGTCACTCTGGAACGCCGGTCTGTCACTCATCGCATCTCCCGACGACGTAGAGGAGCACCCGTGACACCCCCCACCCCCCTGACCCGGAGGAATCTCCTCAGAGCCGGCGCCGCGATGGGCGCCGGAACCGCACTGCTCCTCACCGCGACGCCCACCGCCCTCGCGGCCTTCACCCATCCCGGTGCGCTCCACACCCAGGCCGACTTCGACCGCACGCGGGCGAAGGTGGATGCGGACGCGCAGCCCTGGAAGGCGGGCTGGGACCGGCTCGTCGCCAACACGCATTCCCACCCCGGCTGGACGCCCAACCCGCAGGAGACGATCATCCGCGGCGGCAGCGGCGCGCAGAACTACCACATCCTCTACAACGACATCCACGCGGCGTACCAGAACGCGCTGCGCTGGAAGATCACCGGCACGACCGCCCACGCCGACACCGCCCGGGACATCTGCAACGCATGGTCGGCGACACTGAAGCGCCTCGACCCCACGTACTCGGAATCCCGCCTCGCGTCAGGCATCTACGGGTACCAGTTCGCCAACGTCGGCGAGCTGATGCGCGGCTACCCCGGATTCGACCTGGCCCGGTTCCAGACCATGATGGTTAACGTTTTCTATCCCCTGAACAGCGACTTCCTGGTCCGGCACAACGGCACCTGCAGCAGCCACTACTGGGCCAACTGGGACCTGTGCAACATGGTCTCGATCATGGCCATCGGGATCCTCTGTGACGACCAGGCCAAGTTCAACGAGGCGGTGGACTACTTCCACAACGGCGCGGGCAACGGCTCCCTTGCCCACGCGATTCCCTTCCTCCACGGCAGCGACCTGGCGCAGTGGCAGGAGAGTGGCCGCGACCAGGCGCACAGCCTGATGGGCATCGGGTTGATGGGCACCCTCTGCGAGATGGCCTGGAACCAGGGCGTCGATCTCTACGGCGCCGACAACAGCCGTTTCCGCAAGGCGTGCGAGTACGTCGCCCGGTACAACCTCGGCTACGACGTGCCGTACACCACCTACAACAACTGCGACAACGTGAACCAGACCGTCATCTCCACCGGCGGCCGTGGCCAGGTGCGCCCGGTCTGGGAGCGGGTCTACCACCACTACGCCGTCAGGCGCGGCATGGCCATGCCGAACACCGGCGACATGGTGGCCCGTGTCAGGCCCGAGGGAGGTGGCGGAGACTACGGCCCGAACAGCGGCGGCTTCGACGAACTCGGCTTCGGCACGCTGACCCACGCCCGGGAGTCCGGCACGGCCACCCTGCCGGCCGGCGCCCGCTCCCTTCAGTCGGTGAACTACCCCACCCGCTACATCCGCCACCAGAGCTACCTCGGCTACCTCCATGAAGTGACCGCCGCCAGCACCACCCAGGTCAAGCAGGACGCCACCTTCACGATCATCCCCGGCCTGGCGGCCCCCAACGGCTACTCCCTGCGCGCCGGCAACGGCCAGTACCTGCGCCACTACGACTTCCGCGTCCGCCTCGCCGCCGACGACGGCACGGCGGCCTTCCGCTCGGACGCCACCTTCATCCCACGCCCCGGCACCGCCAGCGGCAGCGTCCGCCTGGAGTCCGTCAACTACCCAGGCCGCTTCCTGCGCCACCGCGACAACGAGCTGTGGCTCCACTCCTACGACGCCACCCAACTCTTCAGCGACGACAGCTCCTTCCGAGTCGTCAGCCCTTGGGCCTGAGCCTTCGCGCCGGCGGCGGCTTGCCGGCACTCGGCTCCGCGGGCTCTCGTACGCCGCGGGCCATGCCGTCTCGTTCGCCGTCAGGCGGCCAAGGAGGCGGCCGAGCGCGAACGCCTCACGGCGGAAGTCCTGCTACGCCGGGTGCTCGTCGATCGTGAGTACCTGTCACATGTCATGACTCCTCACCAAGGACAGAATCGTGGACATCACCAGACGACAGCTCGGCCGGGTCGCCGCGGTCGGCACCGGGTCCCTCCTGCTGCCGGGCCTGCTGCCATCGAGCACGGCGGCGGCAGCCACCCCTCCGGATGGCACGTGGGGCGACCAGGGCGACGGCACCTACGTCAACCCCGTCATCCCGGCCGACCTCAGCGACTGGGACTGCGTCCGGGTCGGCGCCGACTACTACGGCATCACCAGCACGTTCGGGTACTCGCCCGGCATGGCTGTCCTGCACTCGAAGGACCTGGTCAACTGGCGGACGCTCGGCGGGACGGTCGACGATGTCACGCGAATCGGACCCGAGCTGAACTGGGACCGTATGAACCGCTACGGCCGTGGTGTGTGGGCCGGGGCCATCCGCCACCACGCGGGGCGGTACTGGGTGTACTTCAACACGCCCGACGAAGGCTTCTTCATGACGTCGGCCCCGTCGCCGACCGGGCCGTGGGAGCCATTGCACGCGCTCTGGCGGACCGCCGGCTGGAACGACGTGTGCCCGTTCTGGGACGACGACGGCCAGGGCTACCTGGTCACCACACACTTCGCGGACGCTTACAAGGTGCACCTGTACAAGCTGTCCGAGGACGGGAAATCGCTGGTCGGCCCGTCCACGGTCATCCACCAGTCGCGGGGCAGCGAGGCCAACAAGCTATACAAGATCGACGGTGTCTACTACCACCTCTTCAGCGAGGTGAAGTCCGAGGGCCGGGTGCTCATGATGAACCGCGGCTCCAGCCTCTACGGCCCCTTCGAGACCAGGCAACTGCTGCACGTCAACGCCTCGGTGGACCGCGAGCCCAACCAGGGCGGACTGGTGCAGGCTCCCAACGGCGCTTGGCACTTCGTGACCCACCACGGCCATGGCAGCTGGGAGGGGCGCGTGTTGTCCCTGCTGCCGGTGACATGGGTGGACGGCTGGCCGATCCTGGGATCGGTGGGTGCGGACGGCATCGGCACCATGGTGTGGACGGGCCAGGTGCCTGCCGGCGGCACACCAGGCGCGCCGGTTGACGCGCTGCCCCCCGTGGTGACCAGCGACTTGTTCACCGACACCCGCCTCAAGCCGCAGTGGGAGTGGCACTACCAGCCGTGCGCGGACCGGTGGTCGTTGACTGAACGCCCCGGCTACCTGCGGTTGAAGGCGTTCGCACCGCTGGCGGCCGACAACCTGACCAAGGCCGGGAACACGCTCACCCAGCGGGTGCTGCGCCCGGCGGGCGGCGCGACGGTGACGGTCCGCCTCGAACTGGTCGGCCTCGGCGACGGACAGCACGCCGGGCTGTGTCACTTCGCGGCGACCTACGCCGGGTTGGGTGTCCGGCGCTCCGGGACCACCACCACGATCGCGCACAACGTCGGGGGCAGCCTCGTCCACGGTCCGGCGATCACAGAGAACACCGTGTGGCTGCGCACCTCGTGGGACGTGAACGGGGTCAGCCGCTTCTCCTACAGCCTCGACGGGAGCACGTTCACCGCGTTCGGTGGCACCTACCAGCTCACATGGGGCGGTTACCGCGGTGACCGGGTCGGCATCTACACCTACAACCCGAACGGCACCGGCCACGTCGACGTGGAGTCGGTGCGGTACACCATCGCACCCGCCAGGGCCTACACGTGTGTCAGCGAGCACAGTGGCAAGGTCGCCGACGTCTCCGGTGCGTCGAACGCGGACGGCGCCGCCGTGATCCAGTGGCCCGACACCGGCAAACCGAACCAGCACTGGACCTTCCAGACCACCGGGGACGGCTATCACACCATCATGTGCGACGGCAGCGGCAAGGTGCTCGACGTGGCGGGGTCTTCGCGGGCGGACGGCGCGCGGGTCGTGCAGGCGACCGCCGACGGCCGGGCGAGCCAGCAGTGGCAGTTGCGCCCGCAGGCCGGTGGCGGGTTTCTCGTCGTCAACCGCAACAGCGGCAAGGTGCTCGATGTCGGCGGAGGTGGTTCGGCCGACGGTGCAGCGCTGATCCAGTACCGTGACAGCGGCGGCTCCAACCAGCGATGGACCTTCCACCGTGTCACCGGCCAGGGCCCCTGAAGGATCCCTGGCGGCTGAAAGCGGGAGACCTGGACGCGCCACGGCCCAGTCCACGATCTGCTGGACGCGGTCCAGCCAGGCCCGAGCCGTCCCGCTTGGCCTTTGCGACGCGGGCGATCACGTTGTCGCGGATCTCGGCGACAAGGTGACGGTCCGCTGGCGCACGGACTCCCGAGCCAGCGAGATCAACAATGATCTGGACGCAGGGGAAAACCCGGTCGAGGTCGCGGCGAAGAGGCTCGCGACCGCCAGCGCGGACCGGATCGGGTTGTCCACCGTCGCCGCCTGACGAGCAAGATCACTTCCGTTGTTCACGCGGTTGTTCATCCGGGGTCTCCGAGCGCCCCCTGACAACAGAAAAACCCCAGTCAACTGGGGTTCCTGCTGGTGTCCGAGGGGGGACTTGAACCCCCACGCCCTTAAACGGGCACTAGCACCTCAAGCTAGCGCGTCTGCCATTCCGCCACCCGGACAGGGTGTGTGTCGACCGGAGTCCCGGTGTGTCCGGCGACAAGGGAAACCATAGCAAAGTCCAGGGGGTCGTTGATCTCCACGGGCTTCGGAGGGTGGCCGGCCTTGGGCTGGTCGCGGGGTGGGGGGAGGATGGGGAGACCCATCGCAGGAGGAGGCAGTGTGAGCCAGTCGACCCCCACCCCGGGCCGTGCCGGAGGCGGACAGCGTGCTGAGGACGAGGTCGTCGGCATCTGCCGTGACCTGATCCGGATCGACACCAGTAACTACGGGGACCACTCGGGCCCCGGCGAGCGGGCCGCGGCCGAGTACGTGGCCGAGCAACTGGCCGAGGTCGGCCTCGAGCCGCGGATCTTCGAGTCGCACCCCGGCCGGGCCTCGACGGTGGCGCGGATCGAGGGGGAGGACCCGTCCCGGCCCGCGCTGCTCATCCACGGCCACACCGACGTGGTGCCGGCCAACGCGGCCGACTGGACGCACCACCCGTTCTCCGGCGAGATCGCGGACGGCTGCGTCTGGGGTCGCGGCGCCGTCGACATGAAGGACATGGACGCCATGACGCTGGCCGTGGTGCGCGACCGGATGCGCTCCGGCCGCAAGCCGCCGCGCGACGTGGTGGTGGCCTTCCTGGCCGACGAGGAGGCCGGCGGCGTACACGGCGCGCGGTACCTGGTCGACAACCACCGGGGGCTGTTCGAGGGCGTCACCGAGGCGATCAGCGAGGTCGGCGGCTTCTCGTTCACTGTCAACGAGAACCTGCGGCTCTACCTGATCGAGACGGCCGAGAAGGGCATGCACTGGATGCGGCTCACGGTCGACGGCACCGCGGGCCACGGTTCCATGACCAACGACGACAACGCCATCACCGAGCTGTGCGAGGCGGTGGCGCGACTCGGCCGGCACAAGTTCCCGGTCCGGGTGACCAAGACCGTGCGCTCCTTCCTCGACGAGCTGTCGGACGCCCTGGGCACCGAGCTCGACCCGGAGAACATGGACGAGACGCTGGCCAAGCTCGGCGGCATCGCCAAGATCATCGGCGCCACGCTGCAGAACACGGCCGCGCCGACCCAGCTGGGCGCGGGGTACAAGGTCAACGTCATCCCGGGACAGGCGACCGCGCACGTGGACGGCCGGTTCCTGCCGGGCTTCGAGGAGGAGTTCCTCGCGGACGTCGACCGCATCCTCGGGCCGCGGGTGCGGCGCGAGGACGTGCACTCGGACAAGGCGGTGGAGACCAGCTTCGACGGTGCCCTGGTCGAGGCGATGCAGTCCGCGCTGGTGGCCGAGGACCCCGTCGCGCGGGCCGTGCCGTACATGCTGTCCGGCGGCACCGACGCCAAGTCGTTCGACGACCTGGGCATCCGCTGCTTCGGCTTCGCGCCGCTGAAGCTGCCCCCGGAGCTGGACTTCGCGGGAATGTTCCACGGGGTGGACGAGCGGGTGCCGGTCGACGGGCTGAAGTTCGGTGCCCGGGTGCTCGACCGCTTCCTCGACCAGTGCTGACGAGCGGACGCGAGTACGAAACTCATCCGAGTGGGTGAAAGATCTCGAGGCTGAGTGCCCATGATCGGGGGTCCTCGTTACAACCTGTGCGGTGCCCGGCAGGGGCCGCGTTGTCAACGAGGAGGAAATAATGATCAAGAAGGTTGTCGCCACGGCGGCTGCCGCCAGCGGCCTTGCGCTTGCGGGTGCGGGGGTCGCCACGGCGGCCGACGCCGACGCGGCCGCCGCGGCGCTCGGCTCCCCCGGCGTGATCTCCGGGAACAACATTCAGGTGCCGATCAACGTGCCGATTCAGGTCTGTGGCAACACGATTGACATCATTGCCCTCCTGAACCCGGCCTTCGGCAACTTCTGCGCCATCAAGTGACGCTTCGCCCCACCCTTTGAGGGCTCGGTCGGGCGGTTCCTGACAGCGTGCCCAGCACGCCGGGGCCGCCCGGTCGCACTTCGGCCGTGGGTGCCCTCATCCCCCCACCCCGCGGCCCATCTCACGACGAGGCAGGGGAAGTTACAGATGCGTCAGGTCACGAGGAAGGGCCTGCTCACCGTGGTGGCCGCCGGCGGGGTCTTCGCGATCTCGGGCGGCACCGCGTTCGCGGACTCCGACGCCGCGGGAGCGGCCGTCGGCTCGCCGGGTGTCCTGTCCGGCAACAACGTCCAGGTTCCGGTCAACGCGCCGATCCAGGTCTGCGGCAACACGGTCAACGTGGTCGGCGTGCTCAACCCGGCGTTCGGCAACGGGTGCGTGTCCGAGAGCGGTTCGCACGCCGGCCAGGGCGGCCACGGCGCCCAGCAGGGCGACGACGGGGCGGAGGCCGGGGCGGTGGCGGTCGACTCGCCGGGCGTCGGCTCCGGCAACAACGTCGAGGTCCCGGTTGACGTGCCGGTCCAGGCCTGTGGCAACAGCGTGGACGTGGTCGGCGTGCTCAACCCGGTCTTCGGCAACGAGTGCGAGCAGGGCGACGGCCCCGAGCGGCCGCGTGGTCCCGAGGAGCCGGAGCAGCCGGGTCCCGAGCGTCCCGGGGACCGGGAGCCGGAGCCCGAGGCGCCCGAGGGGCACGACCCGGTGGCGGGCGACCCCGAGGACGAGTCGGGGCCGCGGCCCGCGGGCTCGGTCGCCGAGGCCCCGGCCGAGGAGGAGGCCGCGGAGCCGACGGACGGCGAGCTGGCGGAGACCGGCAGCGAGCTGCCGCTCGGCGCCGTTCTGGCGGTCGGCGGCGGGCTGCTGGTCGGCGGTTCGGTGCTCTACCGGCGGGCCCGGGTGGGCAGCCAGGGCTGAGCGTCGGCCCTCAGGGGCCGGAGAGCCCCAGGGAGTGGGGGGCCGGGCCGGCCCCGGGCCCCCACCCCCGGTGGGGGTGAGGGGGGGGTGCGTCCCGATAGAAGGTGGCGCGGGGGTGGGGGTGTATACCGCCGGGCCGGCCCCCCCCGCCGCGGG